>DAITPX010000007.1:0-18879 GCA_036833365.1 Clostridia bacterium
GTCATAATTTGTTAATAGTTTGCCGCTCCTTGATAAATTTAGTCCCATAGTAATTTTAGCAAAAAAGGTATAAAGATTTTGTAAAGACAAGGCGCGGGCGAATTAAGAAATTGTAAAATTTTAGCTCAAAAAAACCGAGCGTTAATCTCGGTTTTAATTTGTGCTTTAAAAACTATCAAAACTATGCTATTAAAGTTATGCGGTTAGGCAAAGGCGGCAAACCGCGCCGCAAAAAAAACATAAACTATTATTGTTCCGCAAGCCTGTAGCCGACGCCAACCTCGGTGAGAATGTACTTGGGCTCGGCGGGGTTTTCTTCGATTTTGCGCCTGATGTTGGCCATATTTACCCTGAGGGCTTGGCTTTCGCCGCCGTACGGCCCCCAAATTTCCTTAATTATAAACGAATGGGTAAGCACCTTGCCTGAGTTTTTTGTCATAAGCACTATTATTTTGTATTCGATAGGCGTCAGATGAACCTCTGCGCCCTTCACGGTGACAAGGCGCTTTTCGTAGTCGACGGACAGGTCGCCCGTTCGGAAAATGCCCCCGCCTGCCTTATCGTGCGCGGGCTGCAAATGCCTCAAAGCCAAGCGTATCCGCGCAAGCAGCTCGTTTGTGCCGAAAGGCTTTGTTATATAATCGTCCGCACCAAGGTCAAGAGCCTGCACTTTTTCTTTTTCCTGCCCGCGCGCCGACACGACAATAACGGGCGTTTTTGACCATTCGCGCAAAATTTTCAAAACCTCCAGCCCATCCATGTCGGGCAACCCCAAATCAAGCAAAATTACGTCGGGGCAATTCGATGAAATAAGCGAAACGGCCTCGTTTCCCGTGGCGGCTTTCATGACGCCGTAGCCGTTATGCGCAAGCACCGCGGAAATAAAGTTGCATATCCCCCTGTCGTCTTCTACTATCAAAACGTTTATTTTGTTAGGCATTATTTCTCCAACGGGAGCGCGATAAAAAACTCGGCGCCGCCCTCCGACCTGTTGGCGGCCGTCAATGAGCCGCCGTGGGCTTTTACAATGGAATGGCAGATAGACAAACCTATTCCCATACCTTTTTTTGAGTCTGAGGCGCTTCCGATTTCATCGGGCAACCCTTTATTAATCAGCTTCAACTCATTATCGCTCAGCCCTATGCCCCTGTCGGAAACTTTTATTACCGCTTTGGTTTTTGCTTTGTATGCCTCTATTTCGATATTTTCCGAGGTTTTCGAGTAGCGGAACGAGTTTTCGAGCAGGTTTATCAGCACCTGTTCGATGAGAGTGCCGTCCATAGGCACAATAAGCAGTTCATCGGGAACTATGACTTTGACATTGTTTATATTAAGCCTTGCTTTCGTCCTCGACACGGCCTCGGCAATAATTTCCTCCACCGCCTCGGGTTCTTTTTTGAGTTTAAGCCCCTCGCCTTGAATTTTCGTCACGGTCAGGAGGTTTTCGACCATCCTGATAAGCCATTGGCTGTCGTCGCGTATCGCTTCGGTCAGTTGGCGGCTGGTTTCGGCGCCGAGTCCCCGGTTTTCAAGCATGGCGGAAGCCGAACCGTAAATGCTCGTAAGCGGCGTGCGCAGGTCGTGCGAAACCGAGCGCAAAAGGTTTCCGCGCAATTTTTCCCGCTCGGCGTCTAGTTTGATTTTACTCTGCGAGTCGGACAATTCTTGCCTCTCCAGCGCGAGCGCTATTTGCGAAGAAAGCATACTCAAAAAAACTTTTTCCTCTTCGCCGGATTTGGCGCCTGCGCGCGACAGCGCGATAACCGCAAAGACTTTTTCCTGCGAATGAACGGGAAAATAATATGCCTCGGCACCCGAAAAGGTGTCGGTGCCGCTTCCGGCGCTTTTGCGGTTCAAAAATACCCAGGCGACGATTTCGTTTTCAATGTCCGACGGACCAGTTTCGGCGCCGGCGGCATTGCTTTGCACGACGCCCTTGCCGTCCCTGAAATAAAAAACCGTTTTGCAGTCGAATAAATCGTTTATAAACCCGTCGGCAAACGTCATTATATCGCGTTTACCGCGTATTCTCAACAGGCTGCGCGTAAGGTTGTAAAGCGTTTCCATGCGTTTTTCACGCAAAACGGCGTTTCGGGAGCGGGATTTAAGCCTCATTGTAAGTACGCCCGTTATGCCCGAAACAATCAACATCGTAATGAAAATTACGATATAACGGCTTTGGATAACGTGAAAGGCAAACCTCGGCTCGGTAAATAAAAAATCGAAAAGCAGGACGCTAGCGGCGGAAGCGAAGATGCCGAAAATAAAACCGCTTGTGAAAAGCGCGACCACTACCGCCGCCAAAACATAAATTAGAATAAAGTTTGTTTCGGAGAGCCCCAACGCCTTAAGGGCGGCGCACAGCAAGGTGGCTGCTAACAGCACCGCAAACGTTTTTAAACACTCTTTCAAAACAGCCTTTCCCGTCGGCTTGGCACGGGCGGCGGGCGTTTTTCAGGGCGGCTTTATTGTCGGGAATTATATGGATTTCGACGGAATCGAGCAAATCGATTATTTTGTTCTCAAGGTCTTTATCAAGAAAATTTTTAATACTTCGCTTGTTTCGGCTTTTGCCGATTACTATATTTGTAATGTCGGACTGTTTGGCATATTCCGACACCGACTCGGCTATGTCGTAGCCCTCCAGCCTTACGATTTCTGCCCCAAAGGATTTTGCGAGCCGTATATTTTCGGCGAGCCTTGCCGAATCCTCCTTGGACATATTTCTGTTCGGCGTTTCGACGTAAAGCGCCGTCCAACGCGCACGGAAAGCGCCCGCCGTACGCGCCGTCCATTTGATTACTTTTTCCGACGACGGTGAAGAGCTTATGCAAACCAAAAATTTGGATTTGGTTTCAGGCTGTGAAGATTCGGCCGGAGTTTCGTGCCTTTCGGCATGCTCGGCGGCTTTTCTGAGCGCCAACGCCCTAAGCTGTTCAACGGTTTTTGTGTCGTAGCCGTCGTTTTCATTATATGGAATATCGATATATTTAACTTCCGCACTGTCGAAAACACTATCGGGTACCGTATTTTGAGCAGTCTGCCCCGTTATGACTGAAATTACGTCGGAAAGACTTTCGATATTTTGGAGGGTTATGGACGAAAACACGTCGATTCCCGCCGCAAGCAATTCTTCCGCGTCCTGAAAGCGCTTTTTGTTACGCGTGGCTTGAGAATTTTTGGCTGCGATGCCGGTTATCACAAAATCGGGCATGGATTTAAGTAAAAAATCCACATCGCAATCTTTTGGCGCACGACCGACACGTAAAAAAGGTTTTTCTGACAAAAATAAATCGAATTTTTCGTCCCAAACGTAACCTTTTTTGCCTTCGTTCACAAGCGATTCTGCGTCGTTATAAAGTTCTTTATATGCTTCTTCAGTTTCCAAAGGGCTGAAATAAAGCAAAAACCTGCCTTTATTTTTCATTTTTTTCGTGGCTTTAATTATCAAGCCTATTGATATTTTAACACAAAAAGCATAGATTGAACCGCTTGCGTGGAATTTTTAACCTGTCACTATTAAGAATTTATTTTCGCCCTGAGGTTTGGCGCTTTTTCTTTTGCAGTTTTAAAGAATAAATTATCGGAACGGTTATAACTGCTAAAAAAACCGAAACGCATACGATAAGCGAAACTATCGCGCTTAAAACTACGCATAAAAATGCACATAATACTCCGCCCGCAACAAAACATATCGCTGCCATGCGGTGGGTTTTTTCCCAGTTCTCGGGGTCGTCCATCGTTGAATTTATCCTCAAGCCGAAAAAGACGTTTTGTTTGACGAAAGGCATTATAAGGCCCGAATATAAAAACAGAAGAGTCGTGGCCGCGCATGCGACGCCTAAAACCCGCGTTTCCGATGGCGGCGTTATACTGTAACCGTTGGCCGCCGCCTTGACTGTAAGATAAATTTGCAAAAACAAAAAACCCAAGGATATAAGCCCGCCGATTGCATAAAACATGTATTTGTGGGGCTTAAGTGCTTTGATATTCGTCAAAAGCGCGGTAAAGGCAACGGACAGGCCCGTAAAAGAGCATGCGTATAATACCATTTCTATTTTTTCGCCCCACCTGGTTATTTGCCCCAGTCCGTCGTAATGCGCGGGTATCATATCGGGCAGATAAAAATACGCTATTACCGCCACGGAAAAAGGCAAAAAAGCGGCTAAAAGAAACAAAAGCGTCATTAGACGGGCGTGCTTGGTTGCTTTTGTTTCTTTTTCGGTTTCAAATTCGGCCGCGTCGTCCAGCATTTCGTCGAGTGAAACGCCGAATATTCGCGAATAATCCCGCAAATATTCCAAAGCCGGCACGGCGCCGCTGTTTTCCCATTTGCTGATAAGCTTATTGCTCACATTCAACAAGCGCACCAGCTCGCTTTGCGAAAGGCCTTTGCCTTTGCGTAAATTAGCAAGGCGTTTGCCTAAAATTTTGTTTTCCATTTTTATTCTCCCGATAAATTTATCGCTCTATTAAATTATACTTATCGGGAAGATAAAAATCAATAGCATTACTTCCAAACATTCATAAGCGCTGTCTACAAATCGTGGACTAACGTGATTACAGAGTTAATTTGTATTTATAATTCATTTAAAAATAGCGGCCAAATCAATTAAAACTTGGCCGCTATTCTTATAAAGGAAGGGGTACTTATGCACGATATACGATTAAAAACCAATTATGTTTAAGTTAGCGTCCGATATTCAACGGATTCCAAGTTAATGTCGGCGGGGATTTCGATAAGGAAAATCCAAAGCTTCATGTCGCACGTGCCGATTTCGGGGCGTTTCACTCTCGAGGTAACCTCGATTATGCCGCCGCCCACGGATTCTATTTTTTCAATCGCCAGGCTGTTGGAGCCCGAAGGCTGCCAATCGGCTATAAAAACGAGGTAGTTTCCGGAAAAATATTCCTTGCCGTATTTGTCCATATGCCTTTTGAATTCGTCGCTCGAAGAAGCCAATTCGGGCTTAGCGAGGAAAATTTTGAACTCTTCAAAGGTTTTTACAAGCTCGGCGTGGTCTTGAAAGTCGTTGTCGTAGCCGCTGTGCCCCACTATCGCCGTCAGCGTTTCGTCATAGTCGGACGCGCTGACAACGCTTGCCGTCAGCGTATTTCCGTCAATACGGTAGGTTTTGATATTTCCGTTTGCCGTTCCGCATGCCGCCAGCGCTAAAATAACTATCGTCAATATCCATACGGTCAAAAATTTTTTCATTTATTTCTCTCCTAATCGGTTTCACTAATTAAACAAATCCCGCGCCTTTTATGTATGAAACAAATTGAAATATTTTTCATATTTAATATAACATGTTTTCGGCGAAATTATATCATACGTAAAAATGAAATTAATCGGAGGCAAAAGGCTTTAAATTTTTTACTCACCATGCTATAATATAATCAACCTAAATTATTTCAGTTTTTGGTATCATTAATCCCGCTTATGTTCCCCCAAATTTTTCCCAAAACATAAAATTGAGAAATTAATAGAGATTTCTCTCTTTAAAAGGTAATTGGAGTTTTTTGCGCGCATATAATTGCGTTATATTAAAAAAATAAACATTATCAATTCCTAAAATTTATTTCCCGTACAAAATATATAAAAAACGGTGCACATCACCGTACAAGGAGAAAAAAATGAAAAAATTATTACTTATTGTTTTGGCTGTGGCGCTCGCGTTGTCGCTGGCGGCATGCCAGCCGACCGAACCGAACACGGACGGCGAAACGCCTATCGAACCACAAGCCGCGGTAGCCGAAATAAAATCAATCAATTCCGACTACACGGAAATGGACGGCGTCAAAATGACTATGGCGATGCAAATCCAACTCACAGGTACCGCGGAGACGCTTCAGGCCGACACGGAGATGGAAATGTTGATGACAAACCGCGATGGAAAAGCAGAAATGTCTTTAAAAATGAACGTCACCGAACCGACGCAAGAAATCCCTCAGGTTATGGAAATTTATCTAAAAGATAATTTCATTTATATGAACCTAGGCGGGCTGAAAATCAAAGGCGAAGCCGGCGAGGGCGAATTTGAGATTGATACATTTACCGACAGCATAACTGAATTTGCCGACGAATATAATGTGGATTTGGAAAACTATCTGGAAAAGGACTATATCGAATCGGTAAAAAAGACAACGGTTGAGGGTGTCGTTACCTATGAAATAAAATTCAGCGAAGCTTTTTTGAACGAAATTAAAGAAGAATTTGCGGAGTATATTGAAATGATGGGCGCAACTTCGGACGCCGAAATCGAGCTTGGCGATTTTGATTTCGGGTGCTCGATTTCGTTTGAAAATAACAAACTGCTTACTATGTCCCAAAAAGCCAATTTTGAGATGACGTTCAACGGTGCGTCGCTTAACGTGGATATGGAATATAACTTGGTAGAATACAATGATACTATTGAATTCCCAGACTTCAGCGAATATGTTTCGTTTGAATAAATAACATCTGAGAACAATGTTCACGATTAAATTTTTAATCAATGGTTTAATGAGACCGCGAAAATAGCTTAGTAATTTAATTTTAATTGCAAATGAAAACGCCTTAACGAATTCGTTAAGGCGTTTTTCTAGCCCTTAAAAAATAAAAAAATTTATAGCGCAAGATATTTGTTTTGAAAATCTAATTTTATTGATTGCACTACCTAACCCAAGCCAATTATAAAAGCACACATGTATACCTAGCATTTTTTTGCGCGCTAAATCATTTCTTTTTAAAAACTAAAATCGCTTTGGCGCTTAGGGTCATTGTCGATGTTACAAGTTCGTAGCCTTCTTTTGACATTCTGTTGGCTTCCGCCTCTATCTTTTCCGCCATTTGCGCGGCTTTGGGCGTGTAGCCGACAACAATCGTTTTATACATTCGTTTTCTCCTTTATTAGCTTAAAATTGCTTTAACTTTTTAATATAATTATATATTACATCTTCCGCCGCGTCAATTTGAATTTCCGGCGGCGCATAAACCGCCTCGTTACGAAAAGAAACACCGCGACAAGAATGAATCGTTTTCGCCGACTACCAAGTTTTTAGAGGTGATGCCAGCTGCGCAAGAGGTGGTAATTTATCCGCACAATTCACCCAAATCGCACAAAAACCAAGAAAAGGTGATTGCCGAAAAATCCCTTTCGGTTGCCCGAAGAGATTTCGGCCTAGAGAAAATAATGGTCCGTATTATCGGATAAATATTAAAGCTCTAATCTGAAAAACAAAAAACCGAATCAGCCTTTTCGGCAGATTCGGTTTCGTTTTAACTATTATTGCTTGTTACTTTTTGAAATCAATTAGGGTATATCATCAATCCGCTGAAAAAAGTTTCGAATCTGCTTTTGTCGTATCTTTGCTGGCTCAAGACATAACCCAACCCGTCGGCGTTATAAAGCCCCGTTACGCGCTGGTAAACCAAAAGCTCGAAGTTGTTTGTAACATAATTAAAATACGGAAAAACGGTGTTTACGCCCGAGATGTCCACGGTTCTGGGCTCGATAAGCTTTCCGTCGCGCGTCCAGACCGAATCCTTATACTCCTGGCTTCTTTGCGACAAATCGATAATATACCTTTCTTTGCCGATTACTTTCGTAATCTCGGCGCGGTAATTGTCCAAAAATCTGCCCGTATAGCGGTTTTGCTTGTTAAATTCGTCAGCGTCGAACAGTTTCCTAACCTTGTTGTTTTTGACGGAAAATAAATCGAAGTAGCCGAATCCGCCGCTGCCGCCTGTCGACGCGCCATAAAAAATCTGCTCCAAGCCCTCGTCTGCGCCGAAATCGCCCAGCATTATCGACGGACCGTAGCCTTCGGTAATCGTGGGCTTGATTTTTTGTATCGTCTTACCGTTTTTGTCGCGTATCTCGATTCTTATGTTATGAAAATACGGACTGTTTTCGCCCGGAGTGCCTATCAGCGCGACGGTATTTTGTTCGTTCGGCCTTACCACGCTGCCGGTAAGCGTTTGAATAACGACCTCGTTAGTTTCCGCCGCCACGGCTATTCCCGCCTGAACAAGCACCGCCAGCATAACGGCAACGATAATTGCGAAAAATTTTCTTTTCATTTTTTACACCTTAAAATTTTATTGACGCTTTTGTATGCTTGAATTGTACTAAGCCCGCCCGAGTGTTTTCGTGATTTCTCTGTATAATGATTAATAAAATCATGCGTAGAATTTGGGCAGATAAATGGCGTCAAGATTAGTTTTTGTAAACAGGAAGGTTTTTATTATAGATTTTATATTCGCGACTTGTTAATTAATTTAATTTTAGAGACAAAGTTAAAAAATAGATATAATGAAATATGCATGGGTAGCGGTTTGAGGGCGAATACTCCTAACCGCCGCTGCTTTTATTTTAAAAAAATACGGTTATTAACGCTGAAAAGTCGCTTTTTGCGCGCCAAATATACTTCTAAATCCCTGTTATAAGTAATCACGTCCTTAGGGTTGGCTTGACGCTCGATTCGGTTTTGAGAAGGAAAAACCCGCTTTGAAATGGCGTTGCAGCCGCACGCCAAAATAGAGGTCGTTTCCTCCATTATATCGATGTTATACTTACACGCCTTGCCCCGTTTGGCGTAGCCGACGTTTTCGAGGTTGTCGGCGACGTACTTTTGGCGGTAAATGTAATACGGCTTATAGCCGTTTTTTGCGAGCTTTTCGCGTGCGTAGTCCACCATCGCGGCGACTTCCTCGTCGCCGCCGCACCCGCCCCGCTCCTTGAGAGCGCTGCCTTTTTTTAACGCCAAGGTGTGGACGGTTATGTTGTCGGGCGCAAGCGCAACCGCGCTGTCCGCCGAATAGGCGAACATCCTGAAATTTTCACTCGGTAACCCCGCAATCAAGTCCATATTTATTGAAAAATCATACCGCCGCGCGAGAGAAAATTTGTCGGCAATGTCCTTTACGGTATGGTTGCGCCCTATCGCGTCAAGGGTGGCTTGGTTGAAGGTTTGGGGGTTTATCGAAATTCTGTTTACGCCGCGCTCCGCCAAAACCGCGAGCTTTTCGTCGTCGATTGTGTCGGGTCGCCCCGCTTCGACGGTAAACTCGTTTTTCGCAAAATCCAAGTAACTCAAAACCGCGTCCAGCTCGTCCGCTCCAAGGCTTGTGGGCGTGCCGCCGCCTACGTAAACGTTTTTAACGGTATAACCGCCCGCGTTGACGGTTTGCACGCTTTGCGCTATTTCGTACTTAAGATTGTTAACGTAAGGCGCGACATGAGCTTTGAGTTTGGATATCACCCCGCTTGTGAAAGAACAGTAGCTGCACCTACTCGTGCAAAAAGGTATGCCGATATAAAGGTCAACGGCGTTTTCGTCAACAATTCTAAGGCCTTTTTGCTGCTCCAAAATTTCTGAAATAAGCTCGACTTTACCCGGCGAAACGTCGAAGAGATTGCGAAAAACTTCGCGAAAATCCATGCTCTCGTTATGCAAAATTTCGTACGCCAGTTTTGTCGGACGGATTCCCGTTAGCGAACCCCATGGGATTTCCTTAGGAAAAATCTTTTTCAAACAGTTATAGAGAGCTATTTTTGCGTGACGTTTTTTGTAACGCTTGAGCTCCAGCGCCGTACATTTTGACGGAATAACGAAGCTATTTGAAAACGATGCGCCGCCGAACTCGGCGACGTTTTCGACGGTTAGAGAGTTTTGAGTAATTTTAACTACTATGTCGGACATAGTATTATCGCTGACGGCCGTAAATTCGCTTTCGGGCATAAAAAGCTTTGCGACGTCGATTAAATCCGCCGCAAATGAGCTTTCGTTCGTATAAAGGCTTACCGCTTTTTTCGCCGCCGTATCCGTCATTTTAAATACGGGTTGTATTCCATTTCGTGCAGAAGCCGCGAGGTTTCCTGGTGTCCCGGGCAAATAAAATAATTTTTGTCGAGTTTCTTTAATTTTTGGAGAGAGCGGCGCATATCCGCCATGTCCCCGCCCTCAAGGTCGGTTCTGCCTATGCCGCCGGCAAACAAGGTGTCGCCGCTGAAAAGGTAGTCGCCGATAATGTAGCACACGCTGCCTTTCGTGTGCCCTGGGGTGGATAAAACGGAAAATTCAAAACCGCCTACCGCAATCTTTTGCCCGTCGGAAACAAAATCCGTCACTATGCAGTCCTTGCAGGGTACACCCCAAGGATTTTTTGATACGTTCGCCGCCATTTGAGCGTCCTCACGGGAGCAGTAAACGGGTATGTTTTTTCCCTTTATGAGCGCGCTTACCCCGCCGCAATGGTCAAAATGCCCGTGGGTCAATAAAACCGCCGAAACCGCCAGATTGTTTGACGTTATAAAATTAGCCATTTCGCCGTTGTCGCAAGCGGGGTCGATTACGACGCACAACGAATCGTTTTTAGAAATAACGACGTAAGCGTTTGTATAAAGCAATCCTAGCTGAAGCCTTTTTACGATAATATCCATAGCAAATCCATTTTTTTGTTATAATTTTTGATTAGTTCCGTTTAAAGTACCGCGCAACTATTTGTTCGTGCGAAAAACCTTTATGGTGTTTGGCAGAGCCTCCAACCGCTTTATCAGCAAGGCGACCTGCTCGTTGTCGGAAGTGTCGACGCTCACCGTGGCTATCGCGTTATGAGTCTTGACGTCTTTACGGGCATTTATGGAAAGAAGAGGCATATTTTCGTTGGCGATAACCCTAGTTATATCTGCAAAAACCTCTCCCTTGTCCTCGGAAACGATTTGCAGCGTGGCGGTAAAGGTCGCTTCCGTAGTGGTATTAGCCCATTCCGCCTCGACCAGCCTTTCTTTTTCAAAAGTTTTGACCGACGGGCAGTCTTTGCGGTGAATACTGACACCCCTTCCGCGCGAAATATAGCCCACGATTTCGTCACCCGGCACGGGGGAACAGCAACCCGAAAAGCGCACCAAAATATCGTCAACGCCTTTTATTACCACGCTGTTTTCCTTGGCGGAGTGATTGTGCTTTTTAACGGCGATGGGCGGGATAACCCCGTTTTGTGCGCTTGTGGCAAGCAGCTTAAAAATAACCTGGTTTATCGACAACCCGCCGTAACCCAGCGAGGCGTAAAGCTCTTCAATATTATTGAACAAATACCTGTCGCAAAGAGCCTGTTCGGCTTCGTCGGTGAGCAAATCGCCTAAGGAATATCCCTTGCGCTTCGCCTCGCGCTCGAGCATGGCCTTTCCGGTTTTGATGTTTTCGTCCTTAAGCTCGCGCTTAAAAAACTGGCGGATTTTAGCTTTTGCGCCGCTGGTTTTTACGATTTTTAACCAGTCGCGCGACGGCCCTTTGGAATTGGGGTTCGTCAAAACCTCCACCACGTCGCCCGTTTGGATAACCTTATCGAGAGGCACTATCTTGCCGTTGACTTTGGTGCCCACGCAACGGTTGCCCACCTCGCTGTGAATGTTGTAGGCAAAATCCAGCGCGGTAGCCCCCGCCGTAATAGCCCTTACGTCGCCCTTTGGCGTAAAAACATAAACCTCGTTGCTTATGCTTATATCTTTTTTTATCAGGTCCAAAAATTCCTTGCTGTCCTTGAGGTCGGTTTCGTAGTTCAAGACGTCCTGAACCCACGACAGCTTGTCGTCAAGTTCGGTCACGCCGTTTACTCCTTCTTTGTATTTCCAGTGCGCGGCGATACCGTACTCGGCGATTTTGTGCATCTCGTGAGTGCGGATCTGGATTTCGAAAGGCACGCCGAAATTCGTTATTACGGTCGTATGCAGCGATTGGTACAGGTTAGGCTTAGGGACAGCGACATAGTCCTTAAAACGCCCCGGGACGGGCTTCCAGCGCGCGTGAATTGCGCCCAAAACGGTATAGCAATCCTTGACCGAATCGACGATTATCCTTACCGCGGTCATATCGTAAATTTGGTCGATGGTTTTGTTTTGGTTACGCATTTTTTTGTAAATGCTGTAAAAATGCTTCGTGCGCCCCGAAATTTCCGGGTTCTGTACTTCGGTATCCTCTAAAATATGCTTTATGTCGGTTATAACGGTGTCCACCAGCGCCTGCCGCTGCTCTTTTTTGAGAGCGATATTTTTCGCCAGATAATCATAGGTTTCCCTGTCGAGGTATTTGAGCGAAAGGTCTTCCAGCTCGCATTTTACGGGCGAAATACCCAGCCTCCCCGCCAGCGGCGCGTAAATTTCGCGCGTTTCCTTGGCCATAGCGACCTGCCGGTCTTTGGGCAAGTATTGCAGTGAGCGCATATTGTGCAAGCGGTCGGCAAGCTTTATGAAAAGCACGCGTATATCTTTAGCCATAGCGAAAAACATCTTGCGGATATTTTCGGCCTGCTCCTCCTCGGCGTTGTTGAAGTGCAGTTTTTCGAGTTTCGTTACGCCCTTGACGAGGTCGGCTATTTCGTCGCCGAACCGCTTTCGTATATCCCCGTCGGAAACAAGCGTATCCTCCACTGTATCATGCAAAAGCGCGGCGCAAACGGCGTCTACATCCAGCCCCAGGTCGATAAGAATGTCCGCGACCTGAAGCGGGTGAGTGATGTAGTCGCTGCCGCTGGCGCGGTACTGTCCGCTATGCGCTTTCGCCGCGTAAAGATACGCGTCGATAATTTTGTCGTAATCTCTCTGATAATAGTATTTCGCCTTGCTTTTGAGGTTTTCGACAAGTTTTTCGGTTTTGTTTACGTCTTTGTCCATAAATTTATTTTACCATATTAAAGGCTTTTAATCAACTTTATTGAAAAGCCGAAAGAGCTTGGAAAGCGCGAGTTCTGTCTTTTCGGCGGCGATCAGTTCGTAGCCGAACGGCTCCTCAATTCTCAGCAAACTGAGCTCCTGAAAAATTTTTACCGCGGCGAAAAACTGCGCGTAGGTTATGTCCGAAAGCCTCGACTTGAAATAAAGGCTTTTGAGGTCTGCCGCCTTGTTATTTTGGGCAAGAGCCTTATAAACCGCGGCGCAGACGCTTCTGTCCACCCTGAGCCCCATATAAGACGGAAGCTGCTCCTGAAGCTGATAGCTTAGGTATGAGGTTGAGTAGGCGGGCTTAAAGCCGTTGTAATCGCCGAAAACCACTATATTGGTGTAACGCGAAAATATCGTGTCGTTTGACGGCGAAATCAAAACGGCTTTCGGCGCGTAGTTGTTTTGCACGAAATAAAAAACCGTGTAGTCGGAAAAATCGAATATTTCCGCCGCCGTTTCGTATTCGTAATATGACGCGAAAACCGCAAGCGCGCTGTCGCTTTTCAAAACGGCTTCAGCTTGTTCACGGGTCAAAAACTCTCTTTCACCCGGGATAAGGCGCCCGATAAGGTTCCTGACATAAAGCTCGTCAAAATGGAGGGAGTTTTTGAGGCGCATGTTGGTTATAATGCCCTGCACGCGCTTGGAATAAGGGTCGTACTCCAGATTGAACAAAACCTCGCATTCCGCACCGCTGTTGAGCGGGTCGTAAAAATCGGTATATTTGTAAAAACCTTTCAACTCAAGACCCGAATCCAATGTGAGCTTCAAATGGTTTTTGTCCGAACCGAACAGCGTTGCGATTTTAGCATAGCCATCGGCATAAAAAACAGCCTTATCGTTGGGCAGCACGGGCTCAAGCAGGGACAAAAATTCGTAATTTTCCTTAATAAGGTATTTTTCGTCAAAATCGAGGTCGTAATAGCAAACCACGCTTTGAGTCATTTCGCAGGCGGAAATCCCCTCAGTCAGTCTTTCTTTTAAAGCAAGGAGATTTCCTTTTGAAACGGTAAACCCCACCGACGATTTGTGCCCGCCATACTTGACCAACAGGCCGGAAACCGCCTCGAAAAGCGCGAACAGGTTTATGCCGGAGCTTCGTGCCGAGCCGACATAATTTTCGCCGTCTCTGGTCATAATGACTGCGGGGACGCCGTACATTTCCTTAAAACGGTTTGCAACGATACCCAAAATACCGTTTTTCCAGTTTTCGTCGTAAAGAAAAATGAGCCCCCGCTCTATCGCTTCCTTTGTGTCGAGCTTGCTTTCCGCCGATTTTACCGTTTCGTCGACGAGGCATTTGCGCTCCTCGTTGACGGCAATAAGGTTTTTTACGGCAATTTCGTCCGCGGCGTCCTGCATAAGCAAAACTTCCAGCGCAAGAGTGGGGTCGCCCACCCGCCCCGCCGCGTTGATTTTCGGCGCTATACGCAGGGCGATATCGGAGGCGGTATAAGGCTTCGAGCAATTGGAACACTCGGCAAGCTTAAGCAACCCCGCGTGTTTGATTTGTTGAAGGCCCAAAATGACTATGTCGCGGTTTTCGTCGACAAGAGGCATCATATCGGCGACAGTGCCCACCATTGCAAGGTCGGCGTATTTTTTAGCGTGCTTATAACCCGCCAGCGCCTGCACCAGCTTCCACGCCACCCCCGCGCCCGCAAGCGACGGAAAAGGATAGCCCAACTTCGGGTTTATGCAAATGCAGTCGGGTAAAACGGGCGGGACTTCGTGGTGGTCGGTGACGATTACGGGAACACCAAGTTTTTCAGTCAAAACGGCAATTTCCTCTTTGTTGGAAATGCCGCAGTCCACCGTTAAAATTAAGTCGTAAGACGTTTTTGAAAAGGCGTCGAAAACGTTTTCGACGTGCATTCCGTAACCCTCGTCGCGGGTAGGGATTAGTATATCGCAATATGTACCGTTGTTTGTAAAAAATGATTTTAAAATACTGCTCGCCGTCAGCCCGTCGGCGTCGTAATCGCCGTAAACGAGTATTTTTCCTCCGTTACTCATAACGTTTTTTATGACCGGCACAGCTTTGTCCATGCCTTTCATGAGAAACGGGTCGTAAATATTTTCTTCGTCGAAATTGAAATACCTGTCGGCGTTATCCGCAGTCACACCGCGCGAAGAAAAAAGGCGCGCCAAATCCTCGTCGAAACCGTAGTTGTCTTGAATGTACTCCGCGTCCTCGGGTATAAAATCGTTGTTCTTTTCAAATAGTTCTTTCATTTTCCCTATATATACGCCAAGACAGCCTTCACCGTTCGGGAAGGCTGTCCGTTTGTGGTTTTTATTTTACTTTTTTTCAGTCATTCTTGACCAAAGCGGCAACAGCACATAAAGATTAGCAAGCGCTCCGAACAGCACGCCAACAAACATAGGTATAGTCGCGCTTAAGACATAATACGACATAGACGCCGAAAACGCTATCAGCGCAACCAAAAGGATAATCGCCGCGAAGAATACCGGTTTTTTGGCTTCGGAATAAACTTCCTGCATATCCGTTGCCTTGGAGCCCGCGAGGCGGTTTATCAAAATCGCCGACAGCACCATCGAAAGCAGCGCGACCGCAACGTTTGCCGCGACAGAAGCGACGGTAAATTTAATTCCGAAATAAGCTATAATCATATTTGCCGCCAGCGAGGTGATGAGCGTAATTACAAGCGTCAGTACCGCCGAAACCGTCATTTGCGCTCTTCCCAGTTTTCCCGACGAAAACGCGACAATAATGCCGAATATCACGGCGAATATAGCCGTTCCTATTCCGCCCCACAGAAGTGTCTTGCCGCCCGCGCTGGCGTTGTTGTCGGAAAGCGCGACGGATTTTACGTTTTGCATGGTTTCGATTTCGTCAACAACGGCGGCCTGGCTGTCGGTAAGGCTGCCGAAAGTGTAAACCGCACCCTCTTTGTCGTCGAGAATGTTGACCAAAAGGCGCTTTGACAAAACTTTCATGCCCGCGCCAGCGAAAGTCTCGTCGATATCTTTATCCAGAGTTTCAAATTGGGATTGCTCGATATAGTCGAACATCACCACTATGGTTTTGCCGCCGCCGAATTCTGCTCCGCCCACCGTGCCGGCAAGCAGCAGCCCGGCGACGCCCAAAACCGCTATAATCAGCATTATGGCCAAAACGGTTATAAATTTCTTGTTAGTCATTATTGGTTTACCTCCTCGTTTACGCGGTGGCATTTCGCGCTGCTACTAAGCACAAAGAAAGATTTTGCAAGGAGTTTAAACAGGAACAATATTGCAAGCACGCCCAAAATTATTCCGTAGGTTAGGACAATGCCGAAAGATTTTATCGAATAGGTTGCTGTAGCCCAAACGGCAATCGAGCCGACCAAGGCAACCAGCGCTGTCAAAATCAAGGGCTTTGTGTAAACGTCAAAGCTCTTCGTCAAGCTGACGCGCAGGCGCTTTGTAAGGTTGGGCTCCACGTCGCCCATCGCCGCGGCCCTGAATTTGTCCAAAATCAGCGAGACGAACAGCGCGTAAAAGGCGACCGCGGCCAAAAGCCCGAACACCCATGCGATAGAAAGCTCAGCGGTAAAGGCAAATGCCGACGCCAAAACCGTAAGGGTTATGACCGCCAAAAGCGAAATCCCCGCCGCCAATCCCGAAAGCCCGTAGGTCGCCCACAAAGCTATGAATACGGCGAGCGTTATTACGCCTAACGCGACATAAGCCCAAGTCAGCGCCTCCGTGCCCGCGGACGCGGTCAGGTACCACGATTTGGTTTTTTCCATCGTCAGAGGATACCTTTCGGAATTTAAAACCGTAAGCAGGTATTGCGCTTCGTCAGCGCTGGACATCGATAAATAAATACTGTTTTCGGTGAGCTGTTCGGTAAGCGTTTTGGAGGTATATTCCGTGCCGTCCAAAGTGAAGTATATGGTGACTTCCTCCTCGGCGGCTTTTTCGGTAAGCTGCGAAAGCGCCGCTTTAGCCTCGGTGTCAAGCTCCATCACGACGTAATAGTAGCCGCTCGCGTATGTCGCATATACCTTGGTAAAATGCCTGCTGTCGGTCACTATAGTGAAAAGGCTGTCCTTCTTTGTGTTTATTTCAAACGCGCCTTTTTGGGAAACGGCCTTATAAAAAGTGTCGTTGTAGGAATCGAGAGGCAAAATAAGCGTCAGCCCGGTGTTCGAAACCGCTATTTGAGCGTCGGTAATGCCGTAACTTTCAAGCCTTGTTTCCATAACGGACATTATCTTAGACTTATCCGCTTTTATCTCTTCGGCGGTGTCGTCCTCGTCGAATTCATAATCGAAATTAACGGCGATGCTTTTGCCTAAATCGGGCCCTTTAATCATCAGGTTAATCGGCGAATTGTATGTGTAGTTCCCCATCCTCACTTCCGGCAGGAATGTGAAAACCGAAAAAAACAGCACGACAACCAATAATACACAAAGCGATACGGTAGCCTTTGTTTTGGTCATTTTAGTAACTCCTTAGTTAAGTAATGTTAACTTATAAATTATAATCGTAATTTTTTTGTTCGTCAATAGATTTGCCTTAATTTCGTCGGGTTAAACCTCAGGCAGGCTTTTTACGGGAGTTTCCGCCTTTATTTTTTAATATTAAAGCGTGCATAATCGTTAACTGCCTTTTAAAACGCAGTTTAATTTTAAATCGGGGCAATGTTTTGATTTTTCCAATATCGGAACGCCTAAAAACACTTTGACCACGAATGTGCGTGCGCCATTCTTGCGGAATAGCCTTCGGAGAAAAAGAATTTTCCCGAAGGCTATTCGAATGAAAAAGAACGTTTTTGCTTTTATTTTTAGAAGGTGTTTTTTAGAAGGTTTGCTATCTGTAAAATCTGCGCTCATACCGCGCGAGGGCCTCTTGGATTATTTTTATGCCCGCCTCTAAATCAAGCAGGCATATATCCGCAGTAGTTTTATTTTCGAGTTCCTTGTAAACCCTGAAAAAATGCATAAATTCGTCTAGCATATGAGGGCTCAGGTGCTCTATGTTTTTGATGTGATTGTAGTTGGGCTCGTTGAAAGGAATAGCGATTATTTTGTCGTCGTTTTCGTCGTTGTCCCTCATTCTGATGACGCCCACGGGATAACAGCGCACCAACGACAACGGCGCTATCGACTCGCTGCATATCACCAAAACGTCCAGCGGGTCGTGGTCCTCGGCATATGTGCGCGGAATAAACCCGTAGTTTGCCGGATAGTGAGTCGAAGTGTACAGCACGCGGTCGAGAATAAGGTGCCCCGTTTCCTTGTCGAGCTCGTATTTATTTTTGGTGCCTCTGGGTATTTCTATCACGGCAATGAAATTTTCGGGCTTTATCCTGTCTATATTTATGTCATGCCATAGGTTCATAATAAGTTCCTCACTGATTTTTTATAAAATCGCTAAAATCCTTAATCAACCGCTCGGGGCAATCCACGAAAGGCGAATGCCCGCAGTCGCCGTATTTGATAAGCAGCGAATTTCTGACGGCATTGGCGTTTTCTATCACCATTTGGTACGGCACAACCAAATCCTTGTCCCCAGATGTGAAAGCGCAAGGGCATAAAATTTTGGAAATGCTGCCGTCCCCATCGCCGTAAGCGTTTGGCAGAGCCGACATATTGAAGGACGCGAGCGCCCAATCCAAATCCGCCAGGCACCTTTGCTTGAGCGTTTCGGAAAGGTAAAGCTTGTTGTCCTCGGCGGAAGGCTTTTTTACCTTGTAAATGGTATAATCCCAAACCGCCTCGAAAAAAGCCGCGTTTTGCGTGTTGAGCGCCGCAATGCAGGGCGCAACCTGCACGGGGTCTGCCGCCATTTCTTCCTTTGTCTTATACGGGATTGAGGTCGAGGAGCCGTCAGGTTTTTTCTTAAAAATCGGGTATCCCCTGTGCCCCGCGCCTTCAACGGAAAATACCGACGTCACGCGGGTGGGATAGCGCGCGGCAAGACTCAAAGCGACGCCGCCGCCAGTAGACCAGCCCAAAACGTGCGCTTTGGGGATTTTTAGCGCGTCCATGAATTCGATTACGTCGTCGGCAAGCTCGGCAAGGCTGTCGAAGCGCCTGTTGTAGGACGAATCGCCGAACCCTCTCAAATCGGGGGCGATAAGCCTTAACCCTTGTGGGTTTTTTTCGAACAAAGGCAGAAAATGACATGACGACGACATATTGCCGTGCAATAGGATTACGTC
>DAITPX010000008.1:0-18297 GCA_036833365.1 Clostridia bacterium
GTTTGCGACATATTTCATGTAGCCGCCCCTTGTCATTAAGGCGTGGCTGTCTATTTGGCAGTCGGCGGGACGCTCCTTGAAGCGATCGCCTACGAGTTTGTCGAGTTTCATTTTTATTTTTTCCTCCATTTTTGTCGATAAAAAAGCCCCAAGCCCATTAAACAGGGCTTAGGGCGGAATTAATCCGTGGTACCACCTAAGTTCAAAAACTTTAAACGTTTTGCTCTCGGAAAAGCGGGTCAAGCCGCTTTTAACTCCTCTGTAACGTGAGGACGGTACGGTTTGCTTGTTTTCGTAAAAAGGAAATTTTTCGCAAACGGCTCCAAGACGGGAGGGAATAACGTTTTCGCGCAGGAATCGCACCGAATTTTCCTGCTCTCTGGGCGGACGATAAATTCCTTTTTTCTTTTCTCAGCCTTTGGTTTGAAAAAATTATATAACGCAGACAGGCTTTTGTCAATTAAATGCGCGGTAAATAAATATGGACGTTGTGTTTAGCGGTGAGCTTAATTAGGCGTCAATTTAAAGATTCTGCGTGCTGCAATTAATAACCAATTGCAAATTGCTTATGCTTTTATTTTCAGAGAGAATGCGAATAAAGACAAAAGCGTCTTTTTTCTTTCGTCCTAAGTTTTGATCATAGTTTTATAAATTTCAAGATAAGTAAAAAAAACTATTGACAAACATTATTCACTACTATATAATGTTCAATAGTTAGCAATAAACAGTTAAAGGGGGGGGAGGAATTGAATATTCAATTTAAAAAGGGCGTTCTGGAACTTTGCGTGCTGGCGCTGCTTTCAAAAAAAGATATGTACGGCTATGATATTTCCGAAGTTTTGTCAAGGCGCATACAGATTGCCGACGGCACGGTTTACCCGCTGCTGCGCAAGCTCAGGGACGAGGGAATGGTCAAAACGTACGTAGTGGAGGAAAGCAACGGCCCGCCGAGGAAGTACTATTCGCTCACGGAGCTGGGCAGGGAGGAGTTTGCAAAGACGCTCGGGGAATGGAATGAATTTTCCGAAAACGTAAAAATTATTATCGGAGGTAACTATGAATAAGCAAGAATACGTTTTGAGGCTTGAAAAAGCGCTCAAAAACAACAGGGTGGAAGGCGTCGGGGAAATAATCGACGAATATTCCCGCCATTTCGATATGAAAACCCAGGAGGGCAGAACGGAAGAGGAAACGGCGGCAAGGCTCGCACCGCCCGAAGCTATCGCGGGGCAGTACGGCGAGGACGCGGTAAGGTGCGCAAGGGCGCCGAAAATTTTGATTGCCGTGGGATTGGCATTTGCCGACATATTTTGCGCGATGCTGTATGTGCTCGTATGGGGGATTGTGATTGTCGCGGCTGCGGGGGCGCTGGCGTTTTTTGCGCTGGGGTTTTGCCTTATTTCCACGTTAAACCCGTTCGGTATTTTGCCGTATGTGCCTTATCTGCCTGCGTTTGTGATGGGAGTTTCGGCGCTTGCGCTGGGCATGATTTTCACCCTTGCGGCAATTTACTGCTTTTTGCTCGCGGTGCAGATTTTTCGCGCTTACGCGAGCTGGCACAGGCGCGTTATGAGCGGGCGGGGAGCGCCCAACGTGTCGATTTATCCCCAAATGTCAAAACGCGGGATGTTCGTTTTTAAAAAAGCGCTTACCGTTTCTCTTTTAATCGCGGGCGCTCTCTTAATCGCGGGTTATTTGATAATGGTAATTTCGGCGGGAAACTTCGAGCCGTGGCACGTTTGGGGGTGGTTTGTCAAATGAAAACGGTCGTCGTGACGGGGGCGACCTCGGGCATCGGCTTTGCCGTAGCGCGGCGGCTCAAAACAGGCGGGTTCCGCGTCATAGGAGTCGGGCGCAGCGCGGAAAATATCAAGGCTGCGCAGTCGGCTTTGGCGCGCGAATTCGGGGACGAAACCAAATTTTTTCAGGCCGACCTAATCAACCAAAACGAAGTCAGGCGCGTCGGCGCCGAAATAGGGGCGTATCTGGAAAAGGAATGCGGCGGAGGGCTTTATTCGCTGGTCAACAATGCCGGTTGCGTAAGGAGCTGGTACACAACATCCGAAGAGGGAATCGAACAGCAGTTTGCGCTTAACCATATCGCGGGATTTTTGCTGACAGAATTGCTCTTGCCTTATATCACAAAGGCGAGCGGGCGAATACTTTTTACGTCCAGCGAGTCGCACAGGGGAATAGACGTGCATTGGAAGGATTTGATGTTTAAAAAGCGCTACCGACCGCTTATGGCGTATAAACAGTCGAAGCTGTGCAATCTTTTGACTGCATTGTATTTTAACGAAAATTCGGCGCGAACGGGAGCGAGGGCGGCTTGCGTCGACCCAGGGCTTGTCAAAACCGAAATCGGGCTCAAAAAAACCGCGGGAATAGTTAATTTCGTTTGGAAAATGCGCATGAGGCAGGGAGATGATCCGTCGGTGCCCGCCGAAACTTATGCGTGGCTTTTGGAAAGGGAAGAAGCCCCAGACAAATTGTATTACCGTGACAGCACGCCGAAAAAATACAGCCCGTTCGCCACGCTTGAACGGGCGGAACGGCTGGCCGAGGTGACGCGGCGCCTCTATGGCGAACCGACGGAGGCGGCGCAATGAATGTACTTGTAACGGGCGCGGGCGGAGGCTTGGGGCGGGCCTTTGCGGTGGAATGCGCGGCGCGGGGATATAATATATGCCTGACCGACATAAACGGGGAGGGGTTGGCCAAAATTCAAAACGGTTTGCTGCGACAATTCGGCGCAAATGCGCTTATGAAGGCCTGCGATATTACCGACGACGCTGAAGTTATGGCGCTGGGAAATTTTCTTTCGGAAAACGGGTTTGAGCCCGACATGCTGATAAACGTCGCCGGCGTAGACTTTGAGGGAGGTTTTTGCCAGAGGGACTTCGGGCAGATAAGCGGCATAATAAGGCTCAATATCGAAGGTACGCTGCGCGTGACGCACCGCGTACTGGACCAAAAAAGCGGCGGCAAAATGTACATAATCAACGTTTGCAGCCTCGCCGCCAAGCAGCCAATGCCGCTTAAGGCAACCTATGCGGCGTCGAAGCGTTTTTTGCTGGATTTTTCGCTCGCGCTTTCCGAAGAACTCAGGAGCCGCGGCGTGTCGGTGCTGGCGCTTTGTCCGGGCGGCCTCGCCACTACCAAAGAGACTATCGAGGCCATAGGCGCGCAGGGCTTTTACGGCGCGGTAACTACCAACGCTCTGGAACGTATGACTGCAAAAACGCTGGATTACGCAATGAGAGGCAAAAAGGTTTATATACCGGGGCTCGTAAATAAGATTTTGGCGTTTTTCGGCAAGTTCGTGCCGCCGTCTGTTACCGCGCACATTCTTTTCAGGCGCTGGGAAAAGGCGCAAAAACGCTGGCTTTATCGTGAAGGATGATTTTGAAATAGTGTTTTCTTTTTTGAAATTTAAAAAATTCTGAATATTTTATGAGATTTAAAGAATTATAAATATTAAAACTAGCTAAAAGCATTTAAAACCCGCTGCTTATATCAGCGGGTTTTTTAATTTGCAAATTTTATGATAAATTCAACTTCCGCAAGTTTTGTTTATAAATAGTTAAGTAGCCGGTTTGCCTGTTTTTACCTAATTATAAATTAAAACAAAACGGATTTGATACGGAATTTTTTCCGCACAGCTTGACGGACATTTTGTAAATCGCCTTAGCGTGGATTCGGTCGTGCCAAATAAACCGGCGGCATACTTTGCGCAGAGACCATTGCTCGCCGTAGCTTCCGTCGTATACCGCGTTTTCGAGAAAGAATGGCGAGGATTCCAGTTTTGCAAAGCCTTCCCTGCGGCAGGAAAGAATGTCGGGCAGGTTTGAAGCCTCCGTGCCGATTTCGCCGAAATAATAGCTATTTACGTTTTTCGTGTGCGAATACATCTCGTCTGCTGTTAGGGGCATATTGCCGTAAAAGGTTTTGCGCGGAGACAAAACGGTGCCGGTTTTATTCGGTACCGATTCGTAAAGCGCCAAAAAATCGCGCGCGGATTTTAGCGCCAGGGCTTTTAGTTCGCCGTATTCGGCGCGGATGAGCGGGAGCTTTTCCGAATCGAAAATCACGTCGGAGTCGGCGTCGCATATCTGCAAGCCGCTTTCTTTTTCCTGCACGATTCGGACGTCAAAAGAAAAATCGGAGGCAAGGGTCAGGCCCGCCCAGTGAGCGTATTGTTTGATTTCGCTCTCGAATTTTGACAGCGCTTCGTCTTTTGTTTTGCCTCTGACAAAGGCGCCCGCGAAGTTTTCCGCATAAATTAGGTATCCGCCGCCGTTGTATTCCGCCACCGCCTGTATCATTTTAAATCCTCTTGGTAAATTAAAATTTTATTGATATTTTCGTTAAAATTGTTTTTCAAATTCTGAATTTTATTATAACTCTCATTATCGGATAAAGCAACATACATGTATTTATTTTTTAAGAAAAATCAGGGTTTCAATCGGTAAACGCTTAATATTTTTGATATGCAAAATAATTTTAAGTTTAAAGCTTATTGCAAATTCAATCACTTTTTTTATTTAATTGTCCGGCGGGGCCGCATATTAACAATCAAAATAAACATCTCATAGTATGTTTTAGAGTGTATTTAAAACTCTAAGGGAGGAAAACAAATGAATTTTTATGACGATTGCTCCGCGCACGGCAAAAACCGAGGCGGGGAGTGCTGCTATGTATGCGGCAATATCTGCTGCTGTTGCGATAAATGTCGAGTCTGTGTTGGGCCTACGGGTCCGCAAGGTCCCGCAGGCCCGCAGGGCCCAGTCGGCCCTCAGGGACCGGTTGGTCCGCAAGGCTCTCAAGGTCCGACAGGTCCTCAGGGACAGCAAGGTATACAAGGGCCCGCAGGTCCGCAAGGCCCTACCGGACCTCAAGGGCAGCAGGGCATACAGGGCCCTGTTGGTCCGCAAGGTCCCGTTGGCCCCACGGGTCCGCAAGGACAGCAAGGTATACAAGGCCCTACCGGAGCCACGGGTGCTACGGGCGCGACAGGAGCAACTGGTCCTACGGGTTCCATTGGACCTCAGGGTCCGATTGGCCCTGTTGGCCCGCAAGGACCGATTGGTCCCACAGGTCCCACCGGCCCTACGGGTACTACCGGGGCTACAGGAGCTACAGGTCCTACCGGTCCGAGAGGAGCAACCGGCGACACTGGTCCGACTGGTCCAATAGGCCCTCAAGGTCTTATCGGCCCGACCGGCGATACCGGCCCGGCAGGCCCGGGCGGTGCAACAGGTGATACCGGTCCCACGGGCCCTATTGGTCCTACAGGCGATACCGGACCTATAGGTCCGATTGGGCCGACAGGAGATACAGGTCCCGCAGGTCTGCAGGGTGAAACTGGCCCCACCGGCCCGATAGGCCCTACAGGCGATATCGGGCCTACAGGTCCTATTGGTCCGACGGGAGATACCGGCCCCACAGGCCCTGCCGCCGGCGGAGCTATTATTCCGTTTTCATCGGGCACGCCTTTGGCGGTAACTGTCCTGGTGGGTGGGCTCGTAGGCTTGCCCGGGCTTATCGGCTTTGGGGCTTCCACTCAGGCATTGACGGTTTTGGGTGCGACTATTGACATCAGCGGCCTGACAAACTATTCCTTTTCGATGCCTAGGGACGGCACGATTACGTCGCTGGCGGCGTACCTGAGCGCAACGGCCGCGCTTACGTTGCTTTCCCCTATGACCTACACCGTACAACTATATAGTTCTACGGCCCCGGACGACGTTTTCAGTCCCGTACCGGGAGCTTTGGTCGATATTACAATTCCGGGTACGATTAGTATCGGAGATACTTTTAACGGCATCGTTACGGGCCTTAGTGTTCCCGTAACCGAGCAAACGCGGCTGCTTCTTGTGGCAAGCGCCTCGGGCGGAGGGCTTTTGGTGGCAGGCACTGTCCTGGGATATGTCAGCGCAGGGCTTGGCATAGAGTAGAGTTAACGTGGACTATTTTGGGGCGGGCACAGCCGCCCCGTTACATATTATAAAATGAGAATATTATTCTTTTTGAATATAGAGTGTTTTGGCGGCTGTTTATTATAAGTTTTCAATAAAAAGATTATCTTGATGTAGGTATGAATGGGGAGACTACAAATTATTGGTGCGGCACGCCGTTAAGGTTTGCTTTGCAGCGGGGCGGAAAATAATCCATATAATCCGTATTAAATTTCTGCGTTTAAGGCGGGATGACCCCGGAATTGTGAATTATGTTTGGATAATTTCGGGCGAAGCCAAAAAATAAGTTGTTTTATCTTATAGCGATAATTGCCGCGGCTTTGAATTTCGATTAGTTTGTATTAAAAAAAACGAAAAATCGCCAAAAAAGATTAGAAATACATCTTGACTTTGCTTAATAATGGTTATAGCGGGCAAAATATACTTTTATTTTTACGTGATTATTTTACAAGCGAAATTAAAAAATACCGACTTTTTATTAAATTAAATATTTAAAAAAGTTTGCCGGAAACTTTTTTTATAAATTTTCATCGGGGAGAACATTTATGAATTCGAAAATGCTTGCATATATTATCAAGCGTATTTTACTTTCGATTGTCACGATTTTTTTGATAATAACCATCACATTCTTCGTTATGCACGCGATACCGGGAGGGCCGTTTTTGGCGGAAAAGTCGCCCTCGCCCGAGGTAGTGGCCGCGATGGAAGCCAAATACGGTTTGGACAAGCCCATAGGGGTCAGGTATCTGACATATTTAAAGGGCATTGTGCAATTCGATTTCGGCCCTTCGATAAAAAACCGCGGACAGCAATGCAGCGACATAATCTGGAGGGGGTTTCAGGTTTCGGCGAAATTGGGGCTCACGGCGGCTCTCCTAGCGCTTACGGCGGGCATTGCCTGCGGTTCGGTGGCGGCCGTAAAACGGGACAAATTCAGCGATAAATTTATCCAGGTTTTTTCCACCGCGTTTGTCGCCATGCCGTCGTTTATCGTCGCGTCCATTTTGCTTATCTGTTTTTGCGTCAAGCTTACTTGGTTTCCCGCCAACGGCTCCACCGCGGCAGGACTGGTGCTGCCAGTCATTACCCTTTCGCTGTATCCGATGTCTTATATCACGCGTCTGCAGCGTTCCAGCATGCTGGACGTTTTGGGGCAGGATTACATACGTACGGCGAGGGCGAAGGGCGTGCCGAAAAACAAGGTTTTGTTTAAGCACGCTTTGAAAAATTCTCTGATTCCTGTTATTACTTACGCCGGACCTATGATTGCATATATTTTGACGGGCAGCCTGGTGGTTGAAAAAATATTTTCTGTCAACGGGCTGGGGCGCGCGTTCGTGACCAGCATTACAAACCGCGATTATCCTATGGTTATGGCTACGACCATATTTCTGGCGACGCTGGTAATAATAATGAACCTTATTACGGATATTCTTTACAAAGTTGTCGACCCGAGGATCGACTTTAGTTGACGAGGTGGCGAAATGGAAAATAATAACATGCCCAAAAAGAATTTGATGAGCTTTCAGCTGGATATAGCAAAACTTCAACCAGCGACCGCCGAAGAAAAAGCCCAGCAAATAAGAATGAGTCCCAGCAGCAGTTTTTTTAAAGACGCGCTCAGGCGGCTTAGAAAAAATAAATTGTCTATGACGTGCTTTTGGATAATAATAGCCATAACCTTGATGGTAATTTTTATCCCCATGTTCTGGCCGTATTCTTACGAGCAGCAGCTCGGCGTTACAGCGGGGCAGCTTGTAGACGGGTCGTACTCCAATCTTTCCCCGTTTGAGTACGGCAAAACCGAGCTTAAGCGAATCGAAGCGGGGGAAAAGGTATTCCCGCACTTTTTCGGCACCGATGAGGCGGGCAGGGATTATTTTATACGCGTGATTTACGGAGCGAGAGTATCCTTGTTCGTAGGCGTTTTCGCCAGCATATTGGTGCTTATAATCGGGATTATTTACGGCTCCGCTTCGGGCTACATAGGAGGCAAAACCGACCTCATTATGATGCGGATAGTCGATATTATCTACTCTTTGCCCGATATGCTGATTATTATTTTGCTGGCCGTGGTGCTGAATAAAACTATGGGCACCGCTTTGGAAGGCACTATACTGGAAAAACTTGGGGCCAATATGATAAGCATTTTTATCGTATTCGGCTTGCTGTACTGGGTAGGCATGGCGCGGCTGGTGAGAGGGCAGATTTTGAGCCTGAAGGAGCAGGAATTTGTTTTGGCGTCAAAATCAATCGGCGCGGGCAGCGGCTGGATAATACGCAAACACCTTATACCCAACAGTATGAGCGTTATTATCATCAGTGCTGCTCTGCAAATCCCCAGCGCGATATTTACCGAAAGTTTCCTGAGCTTTTTGGGCTTAGGGGTTTCGGCACCTATGCCGAGCCTGGGTTCGCTGGCCTCGAACGCCCTTTCGGGCATTTATTCGTATTCTTACAGGCTTTTGCTGCCGGCACTGTTTATTTTTCTGATTGTGCTGTCATTTAATATTTTCGGAAACGGCTTGCGCGACGCGTTCGACCCGAAATTAAAAAACTAAAAAGGAGGTTGATTATGAGTTTATTGGAAGTCAGAGATTTAAGGACCTCGTTTTTTACCGGCTCGGGCGAAGTCAAAGCGGTTAACGGCATATCCTTCAATTTGGACGAAGGCAAGGTTTTGGGAATCGTCGGAGAAAGCGGAAGCGGAAAAAGCGTTACGGCTTATTCCTTGTTACAAATATTGACTCATCCCGGCAAAATCGTAAGCGGGAGCATAAAGCTTAAAGGCGAAGAGCTGGTAGGTTATTCCGAAGAAAAAATGAGAAATATTCGCGGCAACAACATCAGTATAATATTTCAGGACCCTATGACAAGCCTTAACCCCGTTTATATGGTAGGCAACCAGCTTGAGGAAGCTATTTTGCTTCACACAAAAAGGACAAAAAAGGAAGCCAGGAAAAGGGCGGTTGAAATGCTTCGCTTGGTCGGTATAAACGAGCCCGAAAAGCGCGTGAAACAATACCCGTTCGAGCTTTCGGGCGGGATGAGGCAGCGGGCGATGATTGCCATGGCGCTCGCGTGCGAACCCGACATATTGATTGCCGACGAACCGACCACGGCTTTGGACGTGACAATTCAGGCGCAGATATTGGAGCTTATTATAAAGCTTCAGAAGGAACTGGGAATGGCGGTTATTATCATCACTCACGACCTGGGCGTTATCGCCCAGTTATGCGACGAGGTTTTGGTAATGTATGCGGGGGGAATCTGCGAACAGGGCACTGCGGACGAAATTTTTTACAACCCGAAACACGAATATACCAAGGGTTTGCTGCACTCAATCCCCAGCGGCGGCAGAAGCAGAGACAGGCTTGTGCCTATCGCGGGCACTCCGATCGACATGCTTAACCTTCCGAAAGGATGCCCGTTTGTTCCCAGGTGCGCGCAGGCAATGAAAGTGTGCTTGTACAAAAATCCCGAAAGGATGGTTATCAACGAATACCACCTTGCGGCGTGCTGGATGAACGTAAAAGAAGGCTACGAAAACGGCACTATAAATTTGGTTCCCGAAAACGGGGCCGGCGGCGGCGTTGCGGGAGGGGTTGGCGATGAATAACAGTCAGCAACAAACAGTAAAAGAAAACGAATACCTGCTAGAAGTAAAGCGCCTGAAACAATATTTTTCCGTTCAGACGGGCGCGTTCAAACACACTCCTTTAAAAGCGGTGGACGATGTGTCGTTTTCTATTAAACTCGGCGAAACGCTGGGCTTGGTCGGCGAATCGGGCTGCGGAAAGACAACTGTGGGGCGTTCGATTTTGCATTTGTACAAGCCCACTGCGGGTGAAATTATATTCAAAGGCAGGCACATAAAAACCAAACGGGATATTATGAATTTTCATACCAAGTCCGCTTTGGTGTTTCAGGATCCGTACTCGTCGTTAAACCCGCGCATGACGGTGTCAGACATTATAGGCGAGCCTTTGGACGTTCACAAAATGTATTCAAACAAGCGGGAGCGTTATAAAAAAATACTCAAACTCATGGACGTCGTCGGACTGAACAGCGAGCACGCAACGCGTTATGCCCACGAGTTTTCAGGCGGCCAGCGACAAAGGATAGGCATAGCCAGGGCGCTGGCATTAAATCCCGAATTTATCGTTTGCGACGAGCCGGTTTCGGCTTTGGATGTTTCGATTCAGGCGCAGGTGATAAATATGTTCGAGGATTTGCAAAAGCAACTGGGGCTTACATATCTGTTCATTGCGCACGACTTATTGGTTGTTCGGCATATATCAAACAGAATCGCGGTTATGTATTTGGGCAAAATTATGGAAATCGGCCCTTCGGACGAAATTTGCGACAATCCCAAGCACCCTTATACCCAATCCCTAATGTCGGCTATCCCCGTGCCCGACCCAAATAAGGCAAGGTCGTCCCGCCGCATCATTTTGGAAGGCGATGTGCCAAGCCCTTTAAAGGCGCCCAGCGGTTGCCCGTTCCGCACCAGGTGCAGGTACGCTACGACTCAATGCGCGAAAGAAGCGCCTCAACTGAAAGAAGTCGGACCAAACCACTTTTTAGCTTGCTTTAACGGCAAGTAATATAAAAAACCAAAAAGGAGAAAGATATGAAAAAAATCATTTCAGTTTTACTGATAATAGTTCTGGCTATATCGGTAACGTTAGGAGTCGCAGGTTGCGGCGAAAAGGAAACCAGTACGTTGAACGTGTGCATAGGCCCCGAGCCCGAATCAATCGACCCCGCGATAAACAGCGCCGTCGACGGAGCGACGCTTATTATACACAGTTTCAGCGGATTGGTCGGTTGGAGGAAAAACGCGGAGGGTTTGCTGGAGCTTTATGCCGATTGCGCCAAAGAGCTTCCCGCCGCGACGGAAACACAAGACGGAAAAATGCAGTATGTTTTCGAGCTTCGCGACGGCTTGAAGTGGAGCGACGGCAGCGATCTTACCGCTCATGATTTTGTTTTTGCATGGAATAGGGCCATAAAAGAAGAATTGGGCGGCAGTTACGGATATCTGTTCGACATCATAGACGGTTACGGCGAAGGTGTCCTGAACGTCACAGCATCGGAGGACGGGAAGACTTTGACCGTTGTGCTTCCGATAGATGTTCCGTATTTTCTTGAACTTTGCGCGTTTCCTACATATATGCCGGTTAAGGAAAGCGTAGTGGGGGACGAATCCTGGGCGACCGAAGCGAGGACATATATTTGCAACGGCCCTTACAAGATGACTGCATGGTATCACGGCAGCGCGATAATTATGGAAAAGAATGAATATTATCATGACAAAGACGCCGTAACCATGGATAAGATTACTTTTTACCTGTCGGACGATGACGGGGCGCAGCTTGCGAACTATAAAAACGGCGACTGGCTTTTTATCGATTCCGTGCCTATCAATGAAATCGAAGCGCTGAAAACGGATTATCCCGACGAATTTAAAATTACGGGACAATTAGGGACATATTATTCCTGCTTCAACATAAACAAAGATTTGCTTCCGTCGACATGCACGCTTACGGGCGCCGAAAGGATAACGGCAATGGAAAACGTCAGAAAAGCTTTGGCGCTGCTCATAGACAGGTATTACATCATCGACTCTATCGCGCAAGGCGGGCAGCTTCCCGCAAGTTCGTACGTAGCCATGGGGCTTACCGAGCCCGACGGGGAAGAATTTTATAAAAGGGCGGGGCACAGCACGGAATATATAGGATACTATGACGTTTCCAAAGAAGCGTTTGCAGGGAATGTCTCTGCCGCTATCAAAACTTTGAAACAATACTACGACTTTGACGAAACGACCCAAAAATTTACCAACTTTCCAACTTTCGACTATATACACAACCCATCATCGCTTCACCAGGGTATCGCCGAATACCTGCAGCAAGCCTTCGGTGTATACGGTATTAATATGACTATTTCAAGCCAGGAATGGAACACGTTTTTGAACACGAGAAAATTAGGCGATTACACGTTTGCCCGAAACGGCTGGCTTGGCGACTACAACGACCCGATTTCGTTTTTGGATATGTGGCTGTCATATAGCGGCAACAACGACATACAGTACGGCAAAGGCGACCATGAAAACGTCGCTCATTATTCCGTGGACGCAACGCCCTTGGGATATAGTTTAAAAGTAACCAACGGTACATGGGCCGAGACATACGACGCCGTCATCGCCTTGGTAAAAGCTGAGAAAAATCAGGAAAAACGCATGCAATTGATGCACTTGGCCGAAGATCTTTTGATGCAGACGGGCTGCATCGCCGCTATTTATTATTATACCGATTTGTTTATGGTAAGCACAAAGCTGCAGGGGGCGTATTACTCGCCCTTGGGCTACAAGTACTTTATGTATACGACAATCGCTGACTAAAAATCTAAAGCATAAAAATCATAATACGACCAAGAGCCGGATTTTAAATATCCGGCTTCTTTTTATAAAATTTCAACTAAAAATTAGGCAAACCATAACAATTTTTTAATTTATTTGGCCGTTTTCAACTATTTTAAGGCTAGGAGGACATAAACATACCAAAAAAGGGCTAAAAAACTGTTGTTTTTATTCCTTTGTGGTATGACAAAAGATTTCTAAAGCGGCATATTGCTACGGTTAACGGCGAATTGGTTTAATTTAAAAGATATTAAGCAGTCTTAAAATTACGATAACGACACCAATCCCAAAAAGCGTTCCGAAAATGGTTTTATTATTTTTGGAAATCCATTTTGGAAGGAAAATATCAAAGCCTGTCTCATAATTATCGGTATATTTTTTCCGCATCCGTCAGTGGGCATCTCTAACCAAACAGCAAAAGAATTAGTCCTTCCAGCACGACCAGCCTAATGGCAATAAAGGTATATATATTTATTCTGTCAAATATGCCTGCGAACAGGATATAAAAAATCACTGAGACAAAGAAAGCCAAAATGATTGTATGAATCAGTTTTATACGCAGCAACTTTTTATTCATTTTTCTTTCTAATAAACAGGATTAAATTCCTTTATTCTTGGCGATACGGACACTGCCGCATTCATATAATAACATATTGATTTGCATAAAAAAAAGACATAGCGTCCCATTGGAGGGAAACTATGCCTTTTGAGAAGTTAGGTGAATATAGATGCCGCATCACCAGATCAAAAAGCAAGCCCAAGCCCCGCCAAACACTCGGGGACATACGGGGGACTTAATCCCGATGCTCGACAAAAAGATGCAAACGATTTAATGAAGAAAATGCTTATTTTATAATCCAAGGAATTGGATTGCCTTGTTCCAATATTCCGGGGCCGAAAGGTGTTGTTTCTCCTGTTTCAGGATTAGTAGATTGTTCAACATAAAACAAAAAACCGCTCTTTCCGTATCTGCCGAGTTTGCTTTGGTCGTAGTGTTCGCTATCCATACAAATGTTGACGGCTCGGAGCGCAATCGCCACTTCCTGGCTTCCCTCGAAAAGCTCATGCTCCCATAAGAATTCACATTCGATATTCAAAAAGCATTCTTTGATTCGCGGCGCGTTGACCTTTGAGGCGTTCTCCGCCGTTAAGCCGGAAGCGGTGATTTCATCTGTTTCAAATTGATTATTACCAATTGTTTTAACGCAGCGGTCGTAAATGTCGTTTGAGGGGAAATTTAACACGCACACCCTCGTTTCTTTCAGTGATTGATACATATACCCGCCTTTATTGACTTTTCCCATGATGCAGATAAAATTATCAGCTCCGCTTCCCGCAAAGGTAGACCAAGAGTGCAGACAGGCGTTTTCTTTACCGTTCGATTTCCAACCTGTGACGACGAATACCAGCGACGGCATGGCTGCCACAAAATCATACCATGATATATTGCCGCAGGCTTCCAAGAATGGCTCAATAGGGTAGCCATTAAATATCTCCGGTCTTTCAAAAATAGAAATTTCCTTTTTCATAATGAATATCTCCTTTTTATTTCAAGCATAACATATCAAACACGACAACAGTGCGTCATGTTTGATAATATAGATTTTCTTCGCAGCACCATTATAACAAAACCTGCCGTAAAAGCAATTTCAGCTTTTTCGACAGGTTTAGATTTTGAGAAGTTAGGTAAATATAGATGCCCATACTCAAACTTCTTATAAAACCCGTATGGATAATAAGAAGCACCTATTTCGATTTTAAATAAAGGCCGTTTTCATTGTTAAATATGAATCCATTCGATAATAAAGAATTGCACGACGCTTTGTTGTCATCATCCGGCTGAACTATGATTCTTTCAGAATCGGCCAGGGCGAATATTTCCTTGATAAGCAAAGCAATGATTCTTTTTCCGAATCCTTTTCCGAGCGTCATTTCTTCTCCGATGAGATAATCTATACTATAAGTCCCTGAAATCGGTATGTTCCCATACCAGTCCTCATTTGCGTCTGCGCATTTATAGTATTGGCAGAATCCGATAGGAGCATCATTATGCAATGCGATGAAGTGTTTGATAAACTTAAATTCAGCTTGACGGCCTTTAATTTCAATGAGCCAATCGTCTGGATCTTCATACCACTTTTTCACATGTTCCTTTTGTAACCAACGCTCCATCAAGTAAGTATCCTCATCAGAAAAAAGTCGTAATTTTATTGAATTCATATCCAAAGTTCCTCAATCCGCTTCTTTGATTTCTTATATTTTACCCGACAGAGCGTTCCGGATAAAGTTGTTCCAAAACATCAACCGTCGTTCAAATGAGAAGTTAGGTAAATATAGATGCCACTGCTTTGCTTCACCGTATACTTTCAATGTGCAATAAAAAACTATAAACAGGTATAGTCCTTTAAACCTATATTATTTGAATTATTTTATAAGTTGCTTTCGCATCTTCCCCAAATATTATATAAATATCTCTTTGCTTTATATCTATCCTTTTGATTAAAAAAAGTTATATCTGCATATCCGGCAAATATTTTTCCTGAATGTTTTATACCTTTCGGAATGAAATATCTGTCACCTTTTACGTATGTATTTTTAACACCATCAATAATTAATTCAATTTTTCCATCAAGAACTATCCCCCATTGGCTTTCATGGGAATGTTCCGGCAAATCAATATCCTCAGCAAATTCCATGAAAATAATCTGATGGTTTTCTCCCTGTGAAAGATAGGCACTTATACCTTTTAGGGGAATATCTGCCTCGGGTAAATTTATCACTGGCTCAGGAAATATTTTTGACATATGCTTTCTCCTTCCAATTTCACATTTTCAAATTGATACGCAATATATAAGAAATATATCTGCATTTTACCATATAAATGAAAAGAAGCCAACCGCAACAGCAATCGACTTCTTTCGACAAAATTTTTGGCGTACCCTAAGGGATTCGAACCCCCGGCCTTTTGGTCCGTAGCCAAACGCTCTATCCAGCTGAGCTAAGGGTACACAAGCCTTTCCTCATTCAGCGTCAATAAGCATACACCATACGGGCGAAATTGTCAAATCAAATGAGTAAATATTTCGTCGAAAAAACTTTACTTATCCTGCCGCATATGGTATTATATTCAAGCGCCTGTTGCTTAGCGGGGCAGGTCAACCGAGCTCGATTTAGGGGCAGACGAGCAAAAATTTAATAATATTGGAGAAATACCCAAGTGGTCGAAGGGGCTCCCCTGCTAAGGGAGTAGTACGTGAGAAACGTAGCTCGGGTTCAAATCCCGATTTCTCCGCCAAGCGCTCAATCCAAACTTTGATTTAGATTGGGCGTTTATTTTCCCTTATTTTAGCAAATAAGTATTATTTTTCCATACACTCTATTCCTATCAATAGCCCCAGCTTAAAGCCCTCGGCAAAATAAAAATCCACTTCTCCGCAAAAATCCTCTTCAAGCGCGTCGACGAATTTTTGGTGCAGCTCCAGTAATTCGGGGCTCAGTTTTTCTTTGAGATCGTCGTAAATGCCGCACAGTACGTCCGCGTTTCGTCGGGCTCTTTTTGGCGTTGCATTGTTTCCATATGCCCTCTTTGCCGTTAAAAATGTCGATAATAACCGAATTTTTCATTTATATCTCCTTAATTTTAGACATCACAAAAATTATACTGCGACCATTTGGTCGTTGTCAACCATTTGGTCGCAGTTTATGATAATATTTATATATGGTGAAATTTTCGAAAAGACTAAAGAATTTGAGAGAAGAAAAAGGGCTCAGTACCAGACAATTGGCTCAAGCAATCAATGTCAGTGATAGAGCGATTCAAAGATGGGAAAAGGAGGAGCGAATACCAAACGTAAACGCCATAATTTTGCTCGCTCAATTTTTTGGTGTGAGTGCAGGTTATTTACTGGGGCTAGAAAATTAATTCTAATATAGAGGGAACATCGAAAGAAATAATAAATACTTAATAATTTTTTTTAGTATAGACTTCGCGAACGTATCGAATCTGAGACAGTCAAATAAAAATATCAGTACTTTTACATAAAGTTAAGAAAGAATACGGGGGATAAATGTTCTGAAAATGACTTGCCATAGAACTTAGATTGTCGGGAAAAGCCGTCAGCCATTATGAAAGCGGTTACAGCGTGGATTTGGATATCCTTATAAATATGCGCTTTTTTTGAAATATCCGCGACTACTTATAGATTAAAATATAATCAATCTTATTTAAATTTGTTTTATTTGAATAATTGAGAATTAGTCTTAAAAATTGTAATTTAAAACGGTTACGCAAAGATTGTTTGCTTGGCCGTTTTTTATTTTGCTTGGCACTCGTCGCGCTTTATCAAAGGAATCAGCAGCAGCCCTGCTGCGGTTATCGCAAAAAACAATAGATAAACGTTTGAGAAGCCGTGATATCTTACTATCGCGCTGCCTATATAAGTGTAGGTTGCGTTGAGCAGGTATTGCGCCGAAGTGACGGTAAAAATCGCGATATGAATGTTGTGCTTGGGCACGATTCGGGCGATATATTCTACATAGTAAAACAGTATCATTCCAAATGCCGCGCCGAGCGGGGGCGCAAGCGCGAACAAAGAATATGCGGGTAAATCGAAATAATATACCGCGTATTTCGCCATTGCGCAAAGCGCAAAGAAAAAGAAAACAAAGCGCACGGAAAGAGGCTTTTTCAGCTTTGCCAACAGAAGCATGGCGAGCACCTCGAAAACGACGCGCAGCGACTCGACATAGCCGAACATGCCGGCGTTTGAAAATTTTTCGGCGTAGTAAACGCCCTCGAAATTGTACGAGGCCGACCACGTCGCCCAAGTGAAAATAACCACAAGCACAAAGGCAAGGAATTTTTTGTTGGCAAAAAGCTTTTTGTAGTCGCCTTTTTTGGACGATTCGGCGGGCTTGTCGAGGTTTTGCAGCGGAATCGACGCTATCAGTATGGCGGAGCAAAACGTGAGTGCGCCGCTGATTATTATAATATTGTTAAAGCCGATTTCGTCAATCAGCGCGCCGCCGAAAGCCATCAATACGGCATAGCTTATGCTGCCCCAAATGCGGATATTTGAAAAGCGCTTTGAATTGTTGATTGCGACAAGCGTGGCGAGACTGTCCGTCGCTGGGCAAATGGGCGCTCGTATGGCCGACATAACGGCCAGCAAAACGGCCATCCAAAAATAGTCTATGCCGCCGATTAATAGCAGGAGGGGAACGAGCGCTATAAGCATATTCGCTGTGACAAGCAGCGTTTTTTCGTTTTTGCCGCCGTCGTCGACAAGCCCCAAAAGAGGCGTCGCAAACAGCATTACGACTGGCACTATCCCCATCAGCTCGCCGACCTGATAATCCGAAAACCCGCGCAAGGACAAGTACAACGAAAAGAAGGAGAAAAGCAAAGTTTCTCCAACTTGACGCAAAACGTATAAAATTTTCATGCGGGTAAGCAGCTTCATATCAACGAGAGTATACTATATATTTCGCAAAATGTTGCCGATTTAGAGGGGGATTTTAGGAAATATTTTAACCGTCAATCCTCGTCATCTTCGTCATCGTCATCATTATCATCCTCGTCGTCGTCTTCATCCTCATCATCCTCGTGTTCGTCATCTTCGTCATCGTCATCGTTGTCTTCATCCTCGTCCTCGTCGTCGCCGCGTGAGAAGCTGAAGTGGAAGTGCTTTTTGCCTTTGGTAAAAGTCATTTCCTCGCCGTCGTCCTCCTTGGCCGCGTTTGCGCCTTTTTTCTTCAAGGTGTAGTCGAACAGCAGTTTGACGTCCTCTTGGTTTATAAAAGGCAGTATCCCGCTGGACAGTTCGCCGAAATCGTTTTCGACGTGGTACAAAACGATTTTGTGAAGGCCTTTTGAGCTTGCGAAAGCATAGTACG
>DAITPX010000009.1:0-7001 GCA_036833365.1 Clostridia bacterium
TTGTAGATAAAGATAATATGCCTTTGCGTTTGGCAAAAACCGCCCTCCCTGGGGCTTATTACGCTCAACGCCCTTACTGCCTGCGACAGCGTGCTTATACCTATCCAAAGCGAGTTTTTCGCGCTCGAAGGGCTGAGTCAGCTTATGAACACAATCAAAATCGTAAAGCAGCGCCTTAACCCCGATATTCAAATCAACGGCGTCGTCTTGACAATGTACGACAACCGTTCGGTTATGAGCCGTCAGGTGACGGAGGAAATCCAAAAATATTTCGGCAATAAAGTGTACGACATTCCCGTGCCGCGCAACATCAAGCTTGTCGAAGCGCCGAGTTTCGGAGTGCCTATTTCTACGCACGCCCCGCACAGCTCGGGCGCTATCGCTTATGAAATGCTGGCAAAGGAATTTGTCGACAGAGAGGAGAAGGGTTAAATGGCAGAAAAAAACAAGGGCTTGGGAAGGGGGTTTGCGTCGCTTTTCGGCATGAACGAAGTTGACCTTAACGCGAATTCGACCGAGCAGCCCACCGAGCTTTCGCTTAACGACATCGACCCCAACCGCGAGCAGCCGAGAAAAAACTTCGACCCGGACAAGCTTCGCGAACTGGCCGACAGCATAAGGGAGCACGGTGTTATTCAGCCGATTATCGTTACGCCCGTAGGTACGCGGTACATGATAATTGCCGGCGAACGCCGCTACCGCGCCTGCAAAATCGCGGGCAAGCAAACTATACCGAGCATTATCAGGCACTACACCCCGCAGCAGATAAGAGAAATTTCACTTGTCGAAAATTTGCAGCGCGACGACCTCAACCCTATCGAGGCGGCGCGCGCAATCAAGCAGCTTATAGAAGAATTTAACATGACGCAGGAGACTGCGGCGGAGCGGCTGGGTAAGTCGCGTTCGTCGGTGGCCAACACGCTGCGCCTGCTTACATTGGACGACAAGGTCGTCGAGCTGATCGAGGGAGGAAGACTTTCGGCGGGTCATGCCCGCGCGCTTGTGGTCGTCCCCGACCAAAAGGACCAGCTCAGGCTTGCCTTGAAAGCGTGCGACAACCAAATGAACGTGCGCGAAACGGAAAAGGCCGTCCGCGATTTGCTTAACCCAAAGCCGCAGGCTGAAACCAAGCCGATAGCCCCGAGTATCGAACTTAAAGAACTTGTCGATAATATGCAGCGGGCGTTTGCCACGAAGGTTTCGGCAATGGGCAACAGCCAAAAAGGCCGGATCAACATCGACTACTACACGAAGGACGACTTGGACAGGATTTGCTCGCTTGTGGAAAACTGGATGAAAACGTCCTACAACGACAATTAAAAAAACATCGCCATAAAAATTTTGAGGAGGATTTGTTAGGGGTGGTACTTGAGATATTTACATACACGGATATCGCGTTTGTGGTGCTGGCTTTGATATGCTTTATTGTGGGGCTGTCCAAGGGCTTTATTTCACAGATATTCGGTTTTGTCGGTTTTGCGGTTTCGGTGCTGGTGGCATTTTTGGCGGCCAAACCTATCGCCGAAGGCATGAGGCCGGTTTTTTCGCCCATTTATACTTGGGCGGGAGAAAGCGTGGGTTATATAATTTCGCTGATAATCGTTTTTGTCGCGGTGGCTTTGATTGTGAGATTGCTGCTTTCGCTTATTCAAAAATTATTTTCCTCGCTTGTCGAGAAGCTCGGCGTAATAAGGGGCATAGACAGGGTTTTGGGAATGTTTTTGTCGCTGGGGATACTGTACTCCGTTTTTGCCGTGGTTATCGCGCTTATCGCACTGGCGCCGGAGGATTTTTTGCCCAATGTCCAGGCGGTGCTCGACCAGCAGGTTTATGACGGAAAAATACTGAGCGCTATATACGCCAAAAACCCGCTGGGCGAATGGGTGACCGGATTCATTACTAACGGCTAGAATTTCGGGATTAAAATTAAAGAGATTATATCAGGCAACCTTAAAAGGGTTGCTTTTTATTACCATTTTATTTATAAGAAGTTTCACGTGGAACATTTCTTTTTCCGAGCAGCGGGATTTGAATAATGAGATATTGTTTCACGTGGAACAAAATATATAGGAATTTATGATATATTTTTGGCAAGGATTTGATTGGCGATTTGGATAGAAAGCGGCCAAAGCGAAGACGAAAAAAAAGCGTGTTATTTCAAAATGAGATTATAAAGTTATCTTCTTTGTCAATACTTAATAAAAAGTTTTTAAGGAGCGTAAAATGCAAATCAATATTTTGAGCAAGGAAAACGCCGCCAAAACAATTTCGCAGTACCTGCCGTCCTCGGATGAATGCGTATATATGTGCATCGGAACGGAGCATATATTGAGCGACAGCCTGGGACCGAGGGTGGGAATGATTTTGATGGAGCAGGACAAAAAGCCGCTTTTTGTCTACGGCTACACCGGAAGCAACATAAACGCGGTTAATTTATTGAAAGCGTACCAACTGATAAAATTGATACATCCCGACAAAAAAGTCGTAATAGTCGACGCCGCGGTGGGCGACGTAGCCGAGGTAGGCTCGGTGCAGATTATTCAAGGGGGCATGCTGCCCGGCGCGGCCACCAATAAAAACCTGCCAAATATCGGGGATTATTCGGTTTTGGGCATAGTGGCGATGAAAGGACTAAAGGATTTTTACGTGACGTCGTTTGACAGGGAAAAGCTTTTGGAAGAAATGTCGAAGGTCATCGCGGAAGCCATTACGGCATAAATGTTCAATCTCTGAAAATTTTGTGAAACTTTGTCTAAGCGAATTTTAACGAATTGACACGGGGTATTTATTATGCTAAACTGTAACAACATAAGAGAAAAAATATATTCTCGGTTAAAAACGACCTCAACATTTGGCATAAAAATCGGGCCGGGTTAAGGCAGAGGAGACAAATAATTGGAGACTAAAAAGAGAAACGTCGTCGGAATGATAGTGATGGCTATTTTGGTCGTTGTTCTTATCGTGGTGTTGTGGCAGACCTTTTCGGTGAGGAACCAGGAAAGGGTTACGTATGACCAATTTTTGAAAGAGCTAAAGAACAATGATTATTATGCGGTTTATTTCGACGGCGAATATACTGTCAAGGCGATAAGGAAAACCAGCAGCAAGTACCAAGCCGCTATCGCTCAGGGCGCGCCCATAAACCTCAGCACGAATTTCGATTTTCAGCTGACAGCGCCGAGCAGAGAAAAATTCGCGCAGGACGTGGGCGAAATTATGGGGTTGCCTATTTCTATTTCCACGACTATTACCTACTCTGACATTTCGTCGTCTAGCTGGGTTTATTACCTTATAATGGGCGTAAGCGCCGTTTTGGTCGTGGTGGTTATTGCGCTTCTTTTCCGTTATATGGGCAAGCAGAACAACCAAACGATGCTATTCGGCAAGAGCAAAGCGCGGGTCGTGCAGAACGTAAAGGTGCGTTTTTCCGACGTCGCGGGAGCCGAAGAGGAAAAAGAAGAGCTTGTCGAAATTATTGAATTTTTGAAAAACCCTTCGCGCTTTACCGAAATGGGAGCGCGTATTCCACACGGCATTTTGCTTGTGGGCCCTCCGGGAACAGGCAAAACTTTGTTTGCCAAAGCCGTTGCCGGCGAGGCGGGCGTGCCGTTCTTTTCAATCACGGGCAGCGATTTTGTTGAGATGTACGTTGGCGTGGGCGCCAGCCGCGTCAGGGATATGTTTGACGTGGCGAAACGCAATACGCCCTGCATAGTATTTATCGACGAAATTGACGCCGTGGGACGCCAGCGCGGCGCGGGACTGGGCGGCGGCAACGACGAACGCGAGCAGACGCTCAACCAATTGCTTGTAGAAATGGACGGGTTTGAGACCAATTCGGGAATAATTGTTATGGCGGCGACAAACCGCTCCGACGTGCTTGACCCGGCGCTGGTACGCCCGGGCAGGTTTGACAGGCAGATATATGTAAATATCCCCGACGTAAGGGGGCGCGAGGCGATTTTGAAGGTTCACGCGCGCAATAAGCCTATCGGGCCCGACGTCGACTTTAAAAATATAGCGCGCATAACGGCAGGCTTTTCGGGGGCCGACCTTGAGAACCTTTTGAACGAGGCGGCAATCCTTGCCACAAGGGCGTCGCGCAAGGCTATTTCTATGCTGGACATGACGGAAGGCATGAACAAAATAGTTATGGGCCCCAGCAAGAAATCGAGGCTTGTGACAGAGCCCGACAAACGCCTGACAGCTTATCACGAATCGGGGCACGCTATTTTGGCCGAAGCCCTCAAGCATTGCGACGCAGTGCAGGAAGTGACGATTATACCGCGCGGGCAGGCCGCGGGCTATACCATGACACGCCCCGAAAACGACAATACCCAAATAACCAAAGCAAAGCTTTTGGACACCATCACAATGTCCTTGGGCGGGCGCGTGGCGGAGGAACTAGTCAATAAAAATATAAGCAGCGGCGCTTCAAGCGACATTAAGTATGTAACGTAGATAGCCCACCGCATGGTTACCGAATGGGGCATGAGCCAAAAGCTGGGGCCGCTGTTCTATGGCAGCGAAGGCGAAATTTTTGTGGGCAAGAATTATCAGACGCAGCACAGTTATTCCGAAGAAATGGCGGGGATTATCGACGAGGAAAAGAGGAAAATCGTCGACGAATGCCACAAACGAGCCACGGCGATTTTGACGGAAAAGATGCCGATTTTGCAAAGCATGGCGAGGGTGCTGCTCGAGAAAGAGACGATTTACCACGACGAAGTGGAAATGCTTATGAGCGGTGCGGATTTTGACAGCGTAATCGAGGCTATGAACAAAAAGGAAAAGGCGCTTGCCGAGCTTTCCAAAAAGGAAAAGTTCCGCCCTAAAGAGGGAGGAATAATCCCCGTTTAATAATAAAATAAAGATATAAAAATTCCGCGAAAAACGCGGAATTTTTTTTGCGCCTTTTACCAATAATAGGAATATGAGACAAACTCTTGAAAAAATTGCCCTGGTGGCGCAAATCTCGGTCGGAGTCATTTTTGTGCTTTTCGTAATATTCATTCCTTTCGGCGTGTTGGATATGGAAATATTCGACAACAGCCTCGTACGGATTTTTTTGGCGATTTTGTCCGTGCTGTTTGTGGCGCTGAGCATTTACCTTTTGGTTTCGTTTTTTTCGGGCAACGGAGCGCTGCGCAAGCTGCTGCTTTTTTCCGACTCGGAATCGAAAACCATGACTACCGCAAAAGTCATTAAGTCGCTTGTGGTGAGAGAGGGCAAAAAGGTCGAGGGAATTTACGTAAAAAAAATAAAAATATTGCAGGACGACAAATACGGCTTCAAGCTGAGGGTAACGGTGGGCATAACGGGCAACGACGTGGAGGAAAGCGTGGATACGCTTAGGTGCATGATTGCCGACAGCTTTTACAACGGGCTGGGGGTAAGGTTTAATTCCATAGATTTTGTGGTGAAGCACCTGCGGCCGAAATACATGGCAGACCTCGAGGAATCGAAAAAACAGGCGAGGATTTTGAAAGAAAAACGCGACTGCTCGAAACAGTATATTCACGAGCCGCTGGACGAGGTTTATGACAGCGGGGACGATGAATCGGACGCCGGGGAAAACGGGGAAGAAAACGAAAACGATAATGCCGAAAATGACGAAAGCGAGAAAGAAACGGATTAGTTTATTTAAAGAAAATTTGGATTTATGAACAATATTCATGAATGATAATTTAGGTGTCATATAAAACGGCGAAATGCCGTTTTTTGTATTGACGAAAAGAGATTAAAATAATAAAGAATTTATATAGATTAAGAAAAATATTATTAATTAAACTTCGTTCTTGAAAATTTGATAGCGGTAAAGCAACAATTCTGACCTGAGGCGGGTATTTACAGCGTTAAACTGTTTTCCAAAAAATAGTTTGGCTAATAAGGTCTTGAAATAAATTGTGTTAAAGTTGAGGAAGCGCCGAAGCTGTGTTATACTTTAAAAGGTAAAATTAAAGAAACATTGTTTGATAGTGCGTTCGGCATGAATTGGACTAAAAACGATATCGGAGAAATTGCGGATTATGGATAACGATATATTCTATATGAGAAAAGCGCTGGCGGAAGCCAAAAAGGCATTGGCGCTCGACGAGGTGCCCGTGGGAGCGGTGATTGTTTTGGACGATAAAATCATTGCGCGCGCGTACAATAAGCGCAACAAAACCAAGGACGCAACGGGGCACGCCGAAATGATAGCCATAAAAAAAGCCTGCAAAAAAATCGGCGACTGGCGGCTTAACGGGGCGGCGCTTTATGTTACGTTGGAGCCGTGTGCGATGTGCGCCGGCGCCGCAGTTAACGCGCGGTTGGACAAAATCGTGTTCGGCGCGTTCGACGAAAAGGCGGGATGCTGCGGGTCGGTAATGGATATCCCCAACGGTTTTCATCTAAACCATACCGTAAGCGCCGTTGGCGGCGTGCTTGGCGACGAATGCTCAAAGCTTATAACCGATTATTTCAAGACCAAAAGAAAAAGCGCAGTCTAAGAATTTTTCAAAAAAATTAAATATGAATGTAATTCATATTGTGCGATATACGATATTTTAAATATTAGCTTGCATATCGATAGAAAGGAGCTTCGGGCGCAGGAAAATTAAAAAAGAAAATAAAATTTTGTAAAGAAAAGCCTCTTAACTAAAGAGGCTTTTCCTAAGTTCTTATAAATAATTTTAACTTTTAAGTTAATGAATTTTGTAGAATTAGCCGATTACTCCTGTTGGGCTTTTCGCTCCGCGATGCTGTCAAAGGTTGCGTCGAGTTGTTCTTCGGAAAGAGTGTACACTAAATAACCCTGCTGGAATTTTACGATTTTGTTTGTGTCGTGAGGCGCGCCGTCGATAACCAGCTGAACCTCCTGCGTCGTCAACGCGACGTATATTCCTATTTCCGAGGCGGGCGCGACGGCGTACATGTATACGTCCATGGTTTTGCCTTCGTCGAAATAAACGTTTTCGGTAGCGGCCTGCATATAAACGGGCAGCATCGATTGATTTATG
>DAITPX010000009.1:7011-17525 GCA_036833365.1 Clostridia bacterium
AGGGGCTCCATCAAGTTGACGGATACCGCCGACGTCATTTGCGTAGGGTCGTATGACCTTACCAGATAAAGCAGCATTTCATTGTCGAAATATTCCGTGCCGCTGAAGGAAACCGTTTTTTCATAGCTTGCCGACGGGTTTGTATTATTGACAAATTTTATTTCACAAGTATTGTTGGAATATGTGCAGTCGACGGAGTAGTCGTTGATTGCCACGCGGTCTTTCCCTACGTAAACGCCCTTGACCTGTTTTTGGGAGCTTACGGGTTTTAGGCTTACCGAGTCGAATACGCATTTGGAGGAGATGGTCGTTTTAACGGCAATAGACGCAGTCGTGGATAGCCCTTCGTCGATAAGGTTTTTGCTCCTTAATTCGGCTATAGTCGCGTCGTCGAAAAGCGTAATGTCGTAAATTTCGGTTAAATCCAAAACGCCGGTGACAATGTCGGTCGAGCCGTCGTTTTCGGCGATTTTGGTTGTGTAATGCCCGATTGCGTCGATAGGTTTTACCTGGTCGGCGGTTTCGGGCAGGATGTTTTTATCCGCGGAGGTCTTGATTATGTTGCCGTTGTCATCCGTTTTGAAGGAACCGTCCTCGTTTTTTTCGTTGTAGCTTAGCGAATGGACGAGCCTTACGTCGTATGTCAATTCCTCCGTCTGGTTGGATTTCCAGCGGATTGAGCGGATGGGCAGGGTTTGAGAACAGGCGGATACGCCAAAAACTAAAATAAGCGCGATTATTACGGCTAAAACTTTTTTCATAAATCTTTTCCTTTTAAGCGTTAAAGTTGCATTAAGTATACCACACAAAGGCGAATTTATAAACAAAAAACGGGAGTTTTTTCGGCGCGGGATATTTTGGCGGTTGAAAAAAAGGCGAAAAAGCTGTATAATAGCCGTAATAACAGAAGGGACGTTAAAGGCAAATGCTGAATATTTTCGCGACCAACACATATAAAAACGGCAGCCGCTATATTTTCGACCAGCTTAGAAAGGTCGACCCTAAGCAGCTGCGCTTCAGGCATACCGTCATCGTGCCAGACCGCGTGTCGTTTTCGGCGGAACAGGAAATGCTTTCGGCTTTGGGCGGGAGCTTCAACATCAGAGTGCTAACGTTCAGGCGGTTTGCCGCGGAAATTTTGCCGGACTACAACTATATGCCCAAGCAGTCGGCACTGATGGTTTTGAGCGCCGTCGTTGAACAAAACAAGGAAAGCTTCGCCTGCTACAAAAAAGGCACCGGCAGCGGCGGGTTTATAGAGGATATTTACGAGACAATCTGCCAGTTTAAATACTCGCGCATACCGTCAGAGAAAATCAACTGTGACGTCATGCCGGCTCAAATCAGAAACAAAATGAGGGACATCAAGCTGATTTACGGCGAGTATGAAAAATTTATCGCGCAAAAGGGGTATATAGATTCGGCGGGGAAAATGGAAGAACTGTTGGGCTCGATACCCCAAAGCGAAAACGTAAAAAACGGGTATTTTTATATTTACGACTTCGACAATTTTTCCGCTCAGGAAAAGGCAATCGTTTCCGAGCTTGCCAGCGCTTCGCTCGGCGTTACCGCCGTGTGCTGCCACAGCGAAAAATATTTTCACCGTTATTTATTTTTAAACGACCTGCTGCCCGTGCTGAACGAAGCGGCGCAAAGGGCTGGCATCAAAACCTTGGTGCAAAAGGAATATTCTTTGCCCCCCGGCCCGCCGGCCGAGCAAATAGGAAATTATCTTTATACATATCAGCGCGCAGAACCCGATAAGCTGCCGCCTGAGCGGCTGACGCTTGCCGAAGCCGCGGACATAAACGGGGAAGTAACCAACCTCGCAAGGTATATTACACAAGGGGTCAGGGCGGGTAAAAGGTACGGCGATTATTTTGTGGTCTCTTCCGACGCGGATAAATACCGCCAGGCGGTGGAAAGGGTTTTCGCGGAGTTCGGCATACCGTTTTTTATGGATACGCAGTACTGCCTCGCAAACCACGCTTTCGTCAGGTATATCTTGGATTATTTCGCCATGCGCAAAAATAACAACAAACTGGAAAACGCGCTGAGTTTTGTCAAAAATCCGTTTTTCGGCGAAAACGGGGACGTTTTTAATTTTGAAAATTATTGCTTGAAATATAATATCGGCTACAACTACGACAAATTCGAGTTGGGGACGGACGAAAAGTTTTTCAATAGCGCCGACAAGGTGAGGAAGAAGCTTAAGGCGGCGATTGATTTTATTACGCTTGCCGCAAAAGACAAAATAAGCGGGTTTGTCGCCGCCGCGCGTCAGCTTATCGAATACGGCTCGCTTCAGATAAAATTGGAGGACATGGCCAGGGAGCAGGAAAACGAGCTTCAGCGTTACGCTCACGCGACGCGGCAGGTCTACGACAAATTCAACGCGCTTTTGAACGCGATGGAGGACATTTTGGGCGACTGCGTTTATTCGCTGGACGATTTTTTGAAATTGCTTACGACGGGCGTGAACGGAGTCAATGTTTCGGTTTTGCCTTTTCTGGCCGACAGCGTCGTGGTGACGAATATGGCAAAATCCAAAAAACACGATATTAAAAACCTTTGCATTTTGGGCGCGGCTCAAGGGGCGATGCCAATCGTAAAGCGGGACACAAAACTTTTGAGCGACCGCAACATAGACCAATTGGGGCTTTGCGGGCTGGAGCTCGGGCAAAAAATAAATTTGGAAAACAAGCGCGAAAGGTTCAACGTTTACCAACTGCTGCTGGAGCCGACCGAATCGCTTTACGTTTCGTATTGCAAAAGCGGTTACGACGCCGACGGGGGCGCGACGGTTCTGTCGCCCTCGGATTTTTTCGTGCAACTGCGAAAATTATTCACCCAGGGTAAGGGAGATTATCCCGTTTTGTCAGAGGTATGCCCCGACGTTTTCACCGAAAAAAGCGCGCTTGCCGAAACGGTTTCAAACAAGAGAAACCTGCTCGACCGCCGCGCCGTAAAAGACGGTTATTTCGCCGTCAAGTCGGATTTGTTCCGCAAAAAAATGGAACCGTTTTTCGACGTCAAGGAAAACCTGGATTTTATCGATTGCGGGGAGGAATTGTTTTTCGGAGGCGAAAGCACGTCGGTAAGCAAAATAGAGGATTTTTATAAATGTCCCTACAAACATTTTTTGCGCTACGGGCTGGACTTGCGCCCGCGCAAAAAAGCCGAGCTCGAGGCGAGCGACCTTGGCAGCATACTGCACGCGGTCTTGGAAAAATACGTCGCCGGAGCGGAAAAAAACGAGAGCGCGGCAAAGACCAAAGCGGCGGCGGAAAAATGTTTCCGCGCGGTTTTGAGCACCGAGCAATACAGGCCTGTTTCGGGCGACCTGAAAAACAGGTATACCCTTGAGTTGCTGAAAAACGAGGCGGTGAAAATGTGCCTTGTTGTCAACGAACAGCTTACGAACAGCCGTTTCGATAACATGGAAACGGAAATGCGGTTTGGATTTTTGGGAGCCAAGGCGCGGGCGATAGAGCTAAAGGCGGGGAAAAAGATTATCAGGCTGCACGGCGTTGTCGACCGCGTAGACGCCAAGGGCGACAAATGCGTGGTAATCGACTACAAAAGCGGCTCGAATGTCGCTTACGACGAAGGGCTTCTTTATATGGGGCAGAAACTGCAGCTGCTTGTATATATGTGCGCCGCCGTTCAAAACTTCGGGTACAAGCCTGCGGGAATGTATTACTTCAAGCTGCATGACAATTTTGTGGACAAGGGCGCGGAGGAAAAAGCTTACAAATATATCGGGCGCACGGTCGCCGATAAGGACGTAATCGCCGACATCGACACGGCTTTTTATCGAAACAACGGCAGCGCGCGGCTGGGGGTTTCGCTCAACAAGGACGGGACGCTGCGCAAAAGCAAAAGCCTTTTGACCGAGGAGCAAATGGACGCGCAGTTAAGGTACGCACTCAAAAGCATCGAAAAGGCGGGAGAACTGATGCAGAAAGGCTGCGTAAGCGTGACGCCGTTTGAAAATGCGTGCGACTACTGCGACTACTGCCAAATATGCGGGATAGGCGACGTTTACGACGCGCAGCCGCGCAAAAAGATTTCGGTTGACGCCGAAAAACTCACGGAGATAGCCAAATGAAATACACGCGCGAACAAACCAAAGCGATAGAGATTAAGGATAAAAACCTGCTGGTTTCGGCTTCGGCGGGGACGGGTAAAACCACGGTGATGATAGAGCGCATCGCGCAGCTGGTGCTGCAAAAATCCGTTGCGGTGGACGAGCTTATGGTGGTTACTTTTACGACTGCCGCGGCGGCGCAAATGAAGGACAAACTGCGCGAACGGCTGAGCATGCTCTCCGTCGACCCTTACGTCGCGAGCCAGCTTGAAAAGCTCGATATGTGCAGCATTTCCACCTTGCACAGTTTTTGCTCGGAAATTTTGCGCGCTTATTTTTATATAGCCGACATAGACCCCGCTTTCAGTATTTTGGATCCGCTTTTTGCCGCGAGCCTAAAAGATAAAGCGCTGGAAACCGTTTTGGAAAAATACTACAAAGCCCAAGACGAAGCTTTCGGTAAGCTGACCCAAATATTTTTTAAGAGAAGAAGCGATAGGGACATAAAAAGGATAGTTTTGGAAATATATGAGTTCGCGCTGTGTCAGACGGATTTTTTGAGATGGTTCGAAAAAACGCGGCGTAATTACGAAAATTTCGGCAAAGACAACCCTTTTGAAAAAACGCTTAACGACGAAATCGTGTCGGCGGCGAAAGCCTATGCGGAGTTTTTTGGAGCGGCAGCATTAAAGGCTAAGCGCGCGGGAGCGGCGAGGTTTGCCGATTTTGCCGAATCCACTGCGTCAACGTACCTACTGAGCGCGGAAAACTCTTTGGAAAGCAACCTGGAAGCGCTGGCAAAAAGGGGTTCGCCCGGTAACTTGTCGGAAAAATTGAAGTCGCGGGACGGCGTGAATATGGAGCCGGACGAGTTTGACGAAATGATGGATTCATTTGATAAAACGCGCAAAAAAGCCAACGCTTGGGCAAAGGAATATAAGGAGCTTTACCAAACGGGCTACGGCATTCTGGCCGAAAATTCCAAAGCAACCTTGCCAATAATAGACAAATTGGTCGAAATTGTAGATAAATTTGACAAAGAATACGCTCTGCTTAAAAAGGAAAAAGGAGTGTTGGATTTTGCGGATTTGGAAAGGTACGCGCTTACGGTGCTTAGCGACAGAGAAGCTCTGGCGGAGCTCAAACAGCGTTACAAGCTGGTGTTTGTAGACGAATATCAGGACATAAACGGTGTTCAGGAGGCCATCATAGATAGGATTGCCTCGGGCACGAACGCATTTTTCGTAGGTGACGTAAAGCAGAGCATTTACGGTTTCAGGCAGACCAATCCTGACATTTTTGTAGACAAAATGAACGGATTTGTCGATAAAAACGACAGCGAAGTAGTCAATCTGAACGAAAACTTCCGCTCCGACCGCCGCATATTGGATTTTGTAAACGGCGTATTTTCCAAAATTATGACAAAGGATTTCGGAAAGCTGAATTACGGTTCTTTTTCCCTTTTGAGCGGTTCTATAAATTGTAGCGGCGTCGCTCCCGTGAGCTTGGATATTGCGTCGGTAAAAAAGGAAAAAGCCCAAGCGGAAGGCGTTTACGACCCGATATCAGACCAAACCGACGTCGAAAGCCAGACCGCAGCGCTTGTGGCGAACAAGGTTTTGGAATATTTGGGCAAAGAAATTACAGTGGACGGAGTGGCGCGCAAAATCGGCTACGGCGATATCGCCGTGCTGGTGCGCGACATGAAGGACGGTTCTAAGGCAATTTACAACAAGCTCAAAGCCCGCGACATTCCCGTATGCGCCGCGTTTTCCGAGGAGCGGACAAAGGAAATAAGCGACCTCGTAAATTTTTTGCGGGTGCTGGACAATCCGTTAAACGATATTTACGCCGCAGGCGCCGCATTGTCGTTTTTTGGGCGGTTGACGCAAAACGAGCTGGCGAAGATAAAGCTTTTCGCAGAACAGGAGATTTTTTTAGATAATTTTAAGGTTTATGTCGATAAAAACAGAAATGAAACCGCAAAAAAGGCGGATGCGTTTTTGCAGTTGATTGAAAGATACCGTTCTTACGCGAAAAGCCTTACCGTAGACGAATTGTTCCAAAAGCTCGTGACAGACGAAACGATAGGCGGCGGGTATTTGCTTTACGCAAGGGGCCTGAAAAACGGGCAGATACGTTACGGGCGGCTTACTCAAATGCTGACGTCCCTTAGGGGCAAGCCGTATGCCATGAGCGTGGACAAATTTTTGCAGCATATTGACGAAGGCAAAACGGAAGGTGCGGGCGTTTCGGACGCGTCGGACGCCGTCACCTTGACCACGATACATAAAAGCAAGGGTTTGGAATATCCGATAGTGATCGCGCCGAATTTGCAAAAAAGGTTTAATTTGCAGGTCGGGGAGGTCGCCCCCGACCGGGGCCTAGGGCTGGCGATGAGGTTTTACGACTTTTCAGACAAGACGGTTTCGCCCGATATCGCACGTCTTGCCGTTGAAACGACCCTGCGCCGCCGCGGCAAGGAAGAGGAAATGCGCCTTTTGTACGTGCTGATGACGAGGGCAAAATATTCGCTTGCCCTAATCGCCGCCGCGGAAAAAGTTGAAAAGCCCGTTTCGGCGCGCGGCGCAAACAGCTTTTTGGATTGGATTGCGTTTTCGTGCGGAGACGAGCTTAGGCCCGTTTTTCACGAAAATATTTCCGAAATCGTCAAAACCGAAAACGAGCTTTTGTCCGAGCAGAAAAGGGACGTCAAGTTCGTGGAAAAATCCTTCGCTTACCGTTATCCTTACGCAAAGGAAACGCCTGTGCCGCTTAAGGTTTCGGCATCGCAAATCAAAAAATTCGAGGAAAGCGAGGAAAGGGAAATAAGGCTTTTCCGTTCCGGCGACGACGCGGCGCTGGTGGGGTCGGCGTACCACAAGTTGTATGAAAATGTAAAACGCGGCTCCTCTTTAGAGGAAATAAAGGCGGTTCTTGTGCAACTGACCGACAAGGGAGAAATCAGCCCGACGGCAGCCGCACGCGTGGACGAGAAACTCGTCTTTGAAGCGATGAACAACAAAGATTTCGCGCGGCTTTTGGACGGGAAAATTTACCATGAAATTCCGTTTATGCTGAAAACCGATTACGGCGCAATCATGCGCGGCGGAGGCGAAGGGCAGACGGTTTTGCAGGGCGTTATAGATATGCTTGTCGTGCGTAGAAACAACGCGACGGTAATAGACTTTAAGTATACCGCATACCCGGAAAATATCCGAGCGAATTATTCCGCGCAAATGAACGCTTACGCGCTTGCGGCAGAAAAAATTTTGGGGCTTACGGCCGACGCGTATATACTTTCGATAAAAAATAACGAGCTGATTAAGATAATTTAATTTGACCGAGCTTTAGTTCATATTAAAAACTATAAAATAATTAAAAACGCCCTAAGCGGGTGTTTTTTTGTGGGTTTTGGCAACAATATAAGCAAAAAAATAGGAGCGTTGGCTATGCAGGAAATACTGTGGGTTTTGGATAAGCTGATTGAAAATTTTACCGTCGTTTATATCGCCGTCGCGGCAATGTTGTTTGTGTTCGGAGTTGTGAATTTTTCGACCGACCCGTATCGCAAAGATTCGAAAAAAATAATCAGGGCGACGAAACTTTTGGGAAAAGACAAGGAGAGCTTTGGTTTTGTGGCGGAATTGCCTTATCAATACAGATATATGTGGCAGGTTTTCGCGCTGGGCAAAAACGTGTACCCGCGCGACGTGTTCCGCTTTGTGAAAAACAAGCAGCGCCGTTACGGAATAGCGCTTACGGCGGTGGCGGTGATTTTCAGCCTTATAATCGCGGTGGCGAGCGTGGCGAGGAGTAATATCGACCCATGGCTTATATGCGGAGGGGCAGGGTTTGCAGTGTGTTTCGGCGCGTTTTTGGTGGGAATAAAGCTTAAGGAAAGCGCGCAGGTCAAAAGGGCATCGCTTTTGCTGGCGAGATTTATTTGTTGCATGGATGCGGTTTTCGGCAAAAATGACGGTCAGGTAAAAGCGGTGGGCGAAATCGATGAAAACGCGACTAACGAGCTGATAGACAAAATAAAATTTTTGCGCGAAAACGGGTTGCCCTGCGTGAACGCTCAAAAAATCGCCTCGTTGCTGTCGACGGAAAAGCTTTCACAGCCGCGCACGGTAGAGCAGCAAAAGAAACTCAACGCCGCGCTTAACGGGCTTGTGCAGGTGATGTCATATACGATGAGAAATCAAAGGCTGTAGTGAAGCAAAATTTGGCATTTAAACAAAGTTTGTTAAAAGATAATACAAATTCCGGTGATTTTTCGCAGCCGTCGAAAAACCATCGGGATTTATATTTTTATAATTTGTTATTCTTTGGTCAGAGCTGGCGAATGATTATGGCATTCTAGGGTATTCACGAATAAACTATAAGAAAATCGAGTAATATTTATATTTTATTTATTCTCATCTTGACGGGAATTATAATAAGACAGCAAATTACTCCCGAACTCATCAAAGACAGGCTCGTTGATAAAAGCAATATTTTCAATACGCCGGAAACAATCGATTCGGAAGTATCGGAAACATTTTCTTTTTCGTACGTAAAGACATAAGTAAGGTTTCCGTCTGAGTCTATACGGGCGAGCGGACTAATATTCCAAGAACCGTTTCTATAGCCTTCATCGGGAACAGCAATGGGGATTAAATTCTGGTCGAGAACCGCCTCGCCGTTGACCAGCGGAAATTCGACCACAACCTCGTCAACGCCGCAGGTCCATTGTCCGTTTTGAACCACAAAGGTAACTTTCACAGTTTCTTGGACGGGTTCTTCCTTTTTGAAGGTATAAGTGTAAATGACGTCGCCGGTTATTATGTTGTCGGAAGAAAACGGATCGGCGTCCCATGAGCCGTCGCAAAAACCTATGTCCGCAACCGCGGTGGGGATGTCACAGGCGTTTAAATAGCCTTTCCCGTCGATAAGTATGACATATTTGAAAATTTCGGCTTCGCCGGAAGACCATAATCCGTCGACAACTCGGAAAATAATTTTCGCTTTGGGATAAATTACGGGAACAGGAGCGGGGGCGGGAGGTTTTGGCTGAAAGACATAGGTGTACGTAATTTCGTCTTCAACGGCGTTTTCTTCCGTCGAAGGCGCAACCAGCCATGCCCCGTTATGAAAACCGTCAAGCGGCCGCATATTTTGCGGGACTTGCTCGGCTTGAAGCGTGCCCTTGCCGTCGATTAAAGCCACGTTTTCAAATATATCGCTTGTCGTTCCGTCAACCCAAGTGCCGTTTTCGACTTTGAAACTGACTGTCGCGGCGGGATAAAAGCGATATGTATAGGTTACAGGGCCCGTTATCGCATTTGGGTCAACAGGCGGTTCGACGACCCATTTCCCCAGTATAAAGGGCGGGGTCGCTATCATATCTGAGGGTATATCCTCGGCAGTTAGCGTAGCCGTGCCGTTGACTAAGTAAAGAGTTTTTGTTGTTTTATTGCTTTTTCCGTTCGCTAAGGTACCGTTTTCAACGATAAAATTGACTTTGATTTTTTCACCGTAAATAATCAGTGTGAATTCTTTTACGGCATCGCCAGATTCGGTTTTAGCGGCGACGCTGAAAGTAAAGACACCTTCTTGCGTTGGATAACCGGTAATCCAGCCTGAAAATGAATCGAGTTCGAGGCCAGGCGGCAAAGTGCCCTCGGTTATTGTCCAGTCCTTAGCAATGGGATTACAAGTAAGCTGCAATTCAAGATTGCTTCCGATTTGGAATTTGTCTTTTCCGGGCACTAAATCCAAAATTACGGGAGGAGTAGCTTCTTGTGTTTCCGCAAAAGAAAACTGCGGAGTGAAAATCAGAATCAGTGATAATGCGAATAAGACGACGAAAAATATGTGCTTCATTGAGATAGCCTCCTAAAAATTTATTTTTGAACAAAAAAATAATTGCCCGCTTCCCAACAGGCAATTATAATTTTAAATCGAAAAACAAGGCGGTCAGCTTTGGTAGAGCGTTTTGTTTCAGTTGTCATAAGTATGTCAGAATCTTGCGTGTGTGTTTATTCTTGCAATGATTTATAGCAATTTTTATATGAATTGTTTACTATAGCCAATAATTTTTTTCGTTTAGCAATGAGCAGGAAATACCGTCATCTTGCATTACGGTGTAGCGATTTTAAGTAATATATTTTTTAAGACTACTTAAATTGTTCGTTTGTGTTTATTTATACCGTTTTTTCAAAATTGTATACAAAATCTACAAAAAGATTTTTACATATTTCGACAAAAAAATCAAGCGTTTACATAAAAGTTTTTAAAAATATTTAAGAAACAACAAGAATCGGGATAAAATTTAAATTTGAACTATCAGTCTAGTTAAAATAAATAAAACTGAAAAATAAAAGGAATTTCAATCCACACATCCCATGCGGGATGTGACAAAATGTTTATGGACAAAGGA
>DAITPX010000010.1:0-2064 GCA_036833365.1 Clostridia bacterium
TTTTTGCGCCGAAACGCGCGTCGAATTCGTCCGGCACGGCCTCCGCCGACAAAAGCGATATGTCCTGCGGCAGGTACCTGTTCGCCCCCAAAACAAGCTTTGACGGCGAAATTTTTTTGTCGGTATCGAAATGCGCCGTGTAGTCCTCGGCATGGACGCCCTCGTCGGTGCGCCCCACGCCGTAAAGCGTCACCTTGTGGCACAAAATTTTTTCCAGCGCACCCTGAACCCGCCCCTGAACGGTGTCTCCGTTGGTCTGGTACTGCCAGCCGCTGTAATTCGTGCCGATATATTGGATGCGGATTTTTATTCTCGCCATTTTTAGACGTACAGCCACTCGAATGGCAGCGGCGGAATAAGCGGGTTTGCTCCCATCCAAGTATATAGGATAAAAATCCCCGCGAAAAATACCGCCGTGACCAGCGACCCCAAAATATCCCGCCACGTTATCACAAGCTTGTGCATTTTGGTGCGCTTGGTCGAGCCCTCGTAGCACCTCGCGTTCATGGCCAACGCCAATTCGTCGGCACGGCGGAAGGACGACACAAGCAACGGAATCAAAATCGGAATAAACGCCTTGGCGCGGCTCACAAGCCCGCCCGTGTCAAAGTCCGCGCCCCTCGCTTTTTGCGCGCGGATTATGCGGTCGGTTTCCTCGATTAACGTCGGGATAAACGACAGCGCAAGCGAAATTATAAGCGCCAGCTCGTGTACGGGAAATTTAATCCAGCTTAAGGGTTTAAGCAGGCTTTCTATCGCGTGCGTGAGGTCTACGGGCGTAGTGGTAAGCGTCAAAAGCGACGCCCCCAAAACCAAAAAAACAAGCCGCAAAATCATCTTGCCCGCAAAAATTAAGCCTTCCTCGTAAACGGTTATTATCCACCAGCTAAATACCACAGTTTCGCCGGTATAAAACAAAATATTCAAGATGCCCGTGATAAGCACCAGAAAAACTATCCCACGGATGCTTTTAAACACGCTCCCGAAGGGCACTCCTGAAAAAATCACCGCAAGCAAAAGAAACACGGCCAAAATCGCAAAACCGAAATAACTTTGTATGAAAAACACTCCCACAAGATAGAGTATGTTAAGCAAAATTTTTACTCTCGGGTCCATTTTGTGAACGAAAGAATTTGCGGGGTAATACTGTCCAAGGGTAACGTCCCTAAACATTCCGTCCCCTCCTTTGTTCCATTATTCCGTCGAAAACTTCGTTCACCGTTCTGCCTTTTACGTAAAAGCCTTCTTTAGCGAGCGCGTTTTTGATTTTCGCCATCGCGGGCTTTTCCAGCCCCAAGAGCTCCACCTCGTCCGAAGCGAAAAGCATTTCCGGCGGCATGTCGTACTTCACCGTGCCGTCGACAAAAACCGCCACCCTGTCGGCGTTTTCATAAATTTCGTTCATATCGTGGCTTATCATTATTATCGTGGCGCCCCTGTCGTCACGGATTTTTTTCATAAGAGAAAGTATCTCGCTTTTGCCCATCGGGTCAAGCCCCGCCGTCGGCTCGTCCAAAACCAAAACCTTGGGCTCCATCGCCAAAACGCCCGCAAGCGCCGCGCGCCTGCGTTCCCCTCCCGACAAATCGAAAGGCGATTTTTCGCCGACTTCGTCTTTATCAAGCCCCACCAGCTTCAGGGCTTTTTCCACCCTCAGGTCTATTTCGTCCTGCGGCAGCTTCATATTTTTAGGTCCGAAAGCCACGTCCTTTACCACCGTATCGGCAAAAAGCTGGTACTCCGGATACTGAAAAACCATTCCCACCAGCGAGCGCAGCTTTTTGTAGTCGACCTTCTTTTGCGACAAATCTATCCCTTCCACCGTAAGGCTGCCGCCGGTCAGCTTTATAAGCCCGTTAAGGTGCTGCACAAAGGTGGACTTTCCGCTGCCAGTGTGCCCGATAATCCCCAAAAATTCGCCGTCCTCCACCGTCAGGTTGACGTCTTTAAGCGCCTGTTTTGCAAAGGGCGTGTTTGGGTTGTAAGTATAGTTTATCCCTTTTGCAACAATCGGCATATTTCTTCTCCCAAAGTTTCCTCGTCACTTTCCGACGAATGCACGTC
>DAITPX010000010.1:2074-4433 GCA_036833365.1 Clostridia bacterium
AAAACGACGGCACCTACTCCGGGCTGCAGCAGCGGCTGCTGGTTCACCTGCACCCTGAGGCCCATTTCGTCGAGCCTTTCCTCCTGTGCGAACACCTCTGTGGGCGCGCCCGAAAACTCTATTTTCCCGCCGTTCATAACGACGACCCGGTCCGCGAAAAGCGCTTCTTCCATAAAGTGCGTGATAAGTATTATCGTCATATTTTTTTCTTTGTTCAGCTTTTGCGCGATTTCCAAAATCTCGCGCCTCCCTACGGGGTCAAGCATCGCCGTCGATTCGTCCAGCACCAGCACCTTCGGCAATATCGCCAGCGCGCCCGCTATGGCGATACGCTGCTTTTGCCCGCCCGACAGTTTGTGCGGCGGACGGTCGGCAAATTCGCCCATGCCGACTGCGGCAAGCGCGTTGTTGACCCTTTCGACGATTTCGGGCTGGGGCACGCCGATATTTTCGGGGCCGAAAGCCACGTCTTCCTTAACGATGCTGGCAACCATCTGGTTGTCGGGGTTCTGGAATACCATGCCCACGCTTTTGCGGATTTCAAACAAATTGTCCTTGTCCGCCGTGTCCATGCCGAAAACCGTCACTTTGCCTTCGGTTGGTATCAAAAGCGCATTAAGAAGCTTGGCGAGCGTGCTTTTCCCGCTGCCGTTGTGGCCCACTATGGCGACGAACTCGCCCTCAAAAAACTCCAAATCGACGTTTTCGACGCCCCTGACCGGCACTGTTTTGCCGTTTTCGTCGAAACTTTTGTAAAAATACGTCGCATTCTCCAGACTAATTACTGTCATAACCAAATTATTGTACCACACGCAGCCGAAAATAACAATTTTTTTTCGACCGTTTTCGCGCCCCTTGCGGCAATAGTTTCGAGCCGTTTTACATAAAAATGCCGCGGCTACGCGTGTTGTTTTTCCCTCGCCGCCGCTTAGGCAAAAACCGCAAAACCTTACGGTTTAAGCGCCGCATTATGAGCATTATTCAGGGGTTTTTATTACCCCCGCTCCCGTTGACTTTTAACGGCTTAACCGTTATAATGCACTTGGTAAGTTTTGTTGCCTAAAAACCGTATTTTATACAAAAAATATATTAGGAGAAGAAGTATGAGAAAAGTTACAATTGACGGTAATACCGCCGCCGCTCACGTAGCGTACGCTTTCAGTGACGTCGCCGCTATTTACCCTATCACCCCTTCCTCCACAATGGCGGAAGTGGCCGACGAGTGGGCCGCGGGCGGGAGAAAAAACCTGTTCGGACAGACCGTCCGCATCGCTGAAATGCAGTCTGAGGCCGGCGCCGCCGGAGCCGTGCACGGTTCTTTAGTCGCGGGCGCTTTGACCACCACTTTCACGGCCAGCCAGGGCCTGCTCCTTATGATTCCGAACATGTACAAAATCGCGGGCGAGCTGCTCCCTTGCGTTTTCCACGTTTCGGCAAGGGCTTTGGCCGCTCACGCGCTGTCGATTTTCGGCGACCACCAGGACGTAATGGCCTGCCGCCAGACGGGCTTCGCGCTGCTGGCTTCGGCGTCCGTCCAGGAAGCTATGGATTTGGCGCTGGTTTCTCATCTGTCGTCTCTTGAAGCGAAAGTTCCTTTCCTGCACTTCTTCGACGGTTTCCGCACCAGCCACGAGGTAAGCAAAATCGAATCCATCGACTATGACGAAATGGACAAGCTCCTCGACCGCACATACGTGGACGACTTCCGCGCGCGTGCGCTCAACCCCGAGCACCCCAAACTTCAGGGCAGCGCGCAAAACCCCGACATCTATTTCCAAAACCGCGAAGCCGCCAACTCCTATTACGCAAAAGTCCCCTCGATTGTCGAAAAATACATGGAAAAAGTCGGCAATCTCACGGGGCGCAAATACAACCTGTTTGATTACGTAGGCGCGCCCGACGCAGAAAAACTAATCGTCGTCATGGGCAGCGGCGCAGACGTCGTTGAAGAAACGGTAAATTACCTCGCCGCGAAAGGCGAAAAAATCGGCGTGCTCAAGGTCCGCCTCTACCGCCCCTTCTCCGCGGATAAATTCGTAAGCGCTATCCCCGCGTCCGTCAAAAAAATCGCCGTTTTGGACAGAACGAAAGAAAACGGCAGCCTCGGCGAGCCTTTATACCTCGACGTGGTGGCGTCCTTGGCAAGGCTCGGGCGGAATATACCCGTCCTCTTGGGCGGCAGGTACGGCCTCGGCAGCAAGGAATTCACTCCTTCAATGGTGCTCGCAGTTTACCGCAACCTTGACAAAGCCGAGCCTGTCCGCAACTTCACCGTAGGCATCAACGACGATGTCACCAATTCTTCTTTGCCTGTTGACGAAACGATTGACGTCGCAAAACCCGGCACGACGCGCTGCAA
>DAITPX010000010.1:4443-9703 GCA_036833365.1 Clostridia bacterium
GTACGGTCGGCGCCAACAAAAACAGCATAAAAATCATCGGCGACCACACCGACCTCTACGCTCAGGGCTATTTTGAGTACGACAGCAAAAAATCCGGCGGTCTCACGATTTCCCACCTGCGCTTCGGCCCCAACCCCATCAAGTCAAGCTACCTCATCGATTCTGCCGAGTTTATCGCCTGCCACAAGGCAAGCTACTTGGGGCAATACGACATGCTTTCCCAAGCCAAGGAAGGCGGCACGTTCCTTTTGAACTGCCCATGGACGGAAGCCGAGCTGGAAAACGAGCTTCCCGCAAAGGTCAAAAACGACATCGCAAACAAAAAACTCAACTTCTATATCATAGACGGGCTCAAATACGCCAAAGAAGCGGGCAGCGCCAAATCGACCAACATGGTTATGCAGTCGGCGTTCTTCAAGCTCGCAAACATCATTCCTTACGCCGACGCCGAAAAATATATGAGACAGGCGGTAGAAAAAACTTACGGCAAAAAAGGCGAAAAAGTTGTCAAATCCAACTTCGCGGCAATCGAAAAAGGCGCGCAGCACCTGATTAAAGTCAACGTCCCCGCCGAATGGAAAACCACCGCAAAGGGCGCGGCATCGACAAAAGGCTTCGACGACGAGTATTTCCGCGAATTTATCCAACCCATTCTTGCGCAAAAAGGCAACGAGCTTCCCGTTTCGGCGTTCAACCCCTCGGGCGTAGTGCCCACGGCCACAACCCGCTTTGAAAAACGCGGCATAGCCGTTGACTTGCCGGTTTGGATTCCCGAAAACTGCATCCAATGCAACCAGTGCTCGCTGGTATGCCCCCACGCGGTAATCCGCCCCGTTCTGATAGACGAAAACGAAAAGGTGCCCGAGTCCTTCGCCACGCGTCCCGCAGTAGGCGTCAAGGGCGCGAAATTCCGCGTCCAAATCAGCCCTCTAGACTGCACGGGCTGCGGAAGCTGCGCAAACGTATGCCCCGCCAAAACCAAGGCTTTGGTTATGCGTAACGCAGAGGAAGTCCGCGAGGAAGCCAATTATTCGTTCAGCCAAACCGTCAAAACGCTGCCCAATCCTATGAACAAAAACACCGTCAAGGGCAGCCAGTTTGAACAGCCTTTGTTCGAGTTCAGCGGCGCGTGCGGAGGTTGCGGCGAAACGCCTTACATCAAGCTCGTTACACAGCTGTTCGGCGACAGAATGATGATTGCCAACGCCACGGGCTGCACCTCCATTTACGGCGGCTCGGCGCCTACCTGCCCCTACTCGGTCAAGAAAAACGGGCACGGCCCCGCCTGGGCTAACAGCCTGTTCGAGGACAACGCCGAATTCGGTTTCGGCATGAATCTGGCGGTACGCCAGCGCCGCGAACGCTTGGCAAGGCTTGTCGAGGAATATAAGGTAAAGATAGCCGGCTGGGAAGAAGGCGTGGCGGCGTGCGAAAATTGGCTCGCTAACCGCGACGACGCCGAAGGCAGCAAAAAGGCTGCGGAAGAGCTAATCAAAATCGTAGAAGGCTGCAAGGACTGCGGTTGCGACGCCGACGACCTCGGCAAAGCGATTTATAAAGACAAAGACATTTTGGTCAAAAAATCCATTTGGATTTTCGGCGGCGACGGCTGGGCTTACGACATCGGCTACGGCGGCCTCGACCATGTACTGGCCAGCGGCGAGGACGTAAACGTTCTGGTGCTTGACACCGAGGTTTACAGCAACACCGGCGGACAGGCGAGCAAATCCAGCCCGACGGGCGCGGTGGCAAAATTCGCCGCGGGCGGCAAACCCATCAAGAAAAAAGACCTCGGTATGATGGCGATGAGCTACGGCTATGTTTACGTCGCCCAGGTAGGCATGGGCGCCAACCCCGCGCAGTTGCTCAAGGCGGTCACCGAAGCCGAAGCCTACCACGGCCCCTCGCTTATCATAGCCTATTCGCCCTGCATCAACCACGGCATCGACATGTCCAACCCGCAGGCGGAAATCAAAAAAGCCGTCGATTGCGGATACTGGCAGCTTTACCGCTACAACCCCGCGCTTGTCGAACAGGGCAAAAATCCCTTCGTTTTGGACAGCACTCCCGACCCCAAGGGCAGCTACAACGAATTTTTGATGAAAGAAACGCGTTACGCTTCCCTCACTCAGACAAAGCCCGAAGTCGCGGAAAAGCTCTTCGCCAAATCGGAAAAAGAGGCTCTTGCAAGGGTAGCCAAATACAAACAGCTTTCGGAAAATTAATTTTTCTAAATACAAAAAGGCCGTTATTAAACGGCCTTTTTTATTACCCTTTTTGTGAATTTCCAAACCAAATATAATTTTATTCATACCGAGCCGTTTATATTTTCAAAACCAACTATTATTTCTTATCTGTCCCGCTTCCACGTCTAAAAAAGAAATCTCAGTTCTTTTCAATAGCGTTCAGCTTTTCTTGTTTTTTCTTTCGGTAATCATAATTAAATTTTTTTATGCCGCCAGTCCCCTCGCCTTTTCAAATTTTCGCGCTACCCTAATAATCCCTGAGCATATTTATATATTTCTGGTATAGAGCGGGGTCGGGGTTTGTCAAGACAAGGCTCGTTATGCCCTGCCCGCGGTTGCGGTATTCCTTATATTTGAGATTTTTCACGTGCTGCGCCACGCCCTGCGCGCCGTCGAAAATCTTTTTACCCGCAAAAACCCCGCCGAACAAGTCCTTTATGAGCGTGTAATGCGTGCAGCCCAAAACTACGCAGTCGAAGGGCTTGTCGACCGCCTTTGCGCATTCGCCGATATAGTCGTATGTCTCCCTGTCGCGGCTGTCGTTTTCCACCATGTGGGCAAGATTCGGAAGCGCGAGCCAGATTATGTTGCTTTGCGGAAACCGTTTTTTAAGCCTGCTGTTGACGGAAGTGTTTTGCGTGGACACCACCAGCACGTTGTTGGCCGTATACTGCACCGCCTGCTTAATCGACGGCTCGGTGCCCACAAAAACCGCGGACGGATAGTCCCGCCTCAGGTCGTCCACCGCCACGCACGTTATTGTGTTGCACGCCAAAACGACGAGGTCGGTTTCGTGTTTAGACAAAATTTCCCCGATATTTTTGTGCGCGATAGACTTAAGCGCCTCGGCGCTTTTGCCGCCGTAGGGGAAATTCGCGTTGTCGGCAAAATAAACGAAATCGGCGTTCGGCAGGTTTTTTTTAATAAGGCGGTAAATCGCTATGCCGCCTATCCCGCTGTCATAAATAACGATATTTTTCACATTATAATGTATTCAAAGGCCCCAAAAATAATAATAATACTTGAAAATTGTTGCTAAAAAACGCCCGTTGTGTTAAAATAGCAAAGTGCAATCGGTATAGTTTTAATTAGAGATTTTAAGGAGAATAAAATGGCAAACATCAAATCCGCTGAAAAAAGAATTTCCGTCATACGCAAGAAGAAATTGCAAAATCAAATGGTACGTTCGCGCATGAATACCGCGGTCAAAAAGTTTAACGCCGCCATTTCCAACAACGATTTGGAAGCGGCGCAAAAGCTGTTGCCCCTGACGGCGTCCGAAATCGACACCGCCGCCAAACAGAACGTAATCCACAAAAACGCCGCCAACCACAAAAAGGCGCAAATCGCCAAGGCGTTGTATCAATTGCAAAACGGCATCATAGTAGTTAAAGTTGACGCGAAAACCCTTAAGCAGGCGGAGCAAAAAGCGGCGGCCCAAAGAAAGGCTGAGGAAGAACAAGCCATCAGGGCGGCAAGGACGAAGACGCGCTTGGAAAAAGAAGCGCAAAAAGCCCCCGCGGCAAAGAAAGCACCGGCTAAAAAGGCACCCGCAAAGAAAACCGCCGAGCCAAAAACGGCAGAACCGAAAGAAGCCAAAGCCGCCGAGCCGAAAGCGCCCAAAACGACAAAAAAAGCCGCTCCCAAAGCAGATAAAGCCGAGGAATCCATCGAAGACGAAATCAAATAATTTCGTAAAATTCTTAAACCGACGCGCCCGAAAAACGGGCGCTTTTGTTTTGGCAAAAAATTTCCGCCCCAAAATTTAGGTTTGACAAACGCGCCCAAAAAGGTTAAACTGTTTTATGTATCGGTTAAAAAGGAAGGTGCTTAGGATAGAAAATGAGATGTATTTTTTGCGGCTGTGAGGAGTCGAAAGTAATCGATTCGCGCCCCGCCGAAAACGGAAACGCCATACGCCGCCGCCGCGAATGCGTCTGCTGCGGCAAACGTTTCACGACCTTCGAAACCATCGAAACCACGCCGCTTATCGTGGTCAAAAACTCCGGAGTGCGACAGCAGTTCGACAAAAACAAGCTTAAAAACGGAATAATAAAGTCGTGTGAAAAACGCCCCGTTTCCATGGCCGACATCGACAAGCTTGTGGACAAAATCGAAAAGCAGCTTTACAACTCGCTTGAGCAGGAAATTTCCTCAAAAAAAATCGGTGAGCTGGTCATGGACGGGCTTAAAGACATTGACGAGGTGGCGTACATACGTTTCGCCTCGGTTTACCGCCAATTCAAAGACAGCGCCACTTTTTTCGAGGAAATGAGCAAAATTTTCGGCAACAAACAGAAAAATGATAAATAATATTCTGCTGGATCATTATTATAGGTACCCGCTGATGCGGGTGGAGGATTTTTTCAAGCTTATCTTCCAAGGCGAGTACGGCAGCGGGCATGCTTTAAACAAAACCCCCGACCAAATCGCCCTCTATATAGCGGAGGAATCCAAAAGCTTACAGCCCGACGACAGGCCCGTATCCGAAATAATCTCCTCCACTCAGCTCCGCGTCAACCTTTCGCCTTTCAAGGAAAAAGAGCTTAACCAAAAAACCCTTGCAGAAATGTTCGTAATGTCGGGCAAAACAACCCGCGGCAGCGACGAAAATTTCAAAAAAAAACTGGCGGTTTTTGAAAAGCTTGTGGAAGCCAAGCAAATAGGATTTCCTTATCTGTCCGCCCGCTCGGCAACAATCAAATATTTGGCAAACGTCACGCACCCCCACCATTCGGTGACCTACAAACTCAACTACAACCCCCATTACCGCGTGCTCAGGCGGGATTTTTTCGACCTTTTCTCCGTGATTGACAAAATCAATTCTCTCCTTGGGAAAGATACAATCCTTGTCGCCATAGAGGGCAACAGCGGCAGCGGCAAAAGCTACTACGCCGACGTTTTGAAGGAATATTATTCCCCGCGCTGCAATGTGTTCCACACCGACGACTTTTTTTTGCCTTCCGAAATGCGCACCGAAGAGCGCTTGGGCGAAATCGGCGGCAACGTACATT
>DAITPX010000010.1:9713-14519 GCA_036833365.1 Clostridia bacterium
AAAGGGGGGGGGAGCCGATAAAATACCAAAAATATTCCTGCCGTACCGACTCCTTCAAAAGCGCCTCGGCTCCCATACGCCAAATCAACATCCTCGAGGGCGTTTACAGCACCCATCCGTCGCTTATACAAAATTACGACGTCGTTTTGAGGCTAAAGGTAAGTAACCTAACGCAACAAAACCGACTTCTTTCAAGGAGCGGCGCGGCCGTTTTGGAAATTTTCAACCGCGTCTGGCTGCCGCTTGAAAACAAGTTTTTCGCCGCCAATCCGCTCCAAAACGCCATTATTTTGGAAACCGACTCCAACGACATTTATTCCAAAGAATTCTTCGGTCCCGAAATTTGATTTTTTCTCACAATACGAATTTTAATAAAATCCTAAAAAAACTTTTCAAAATAAATTACCAAATAAAGCAAATTAAACAAAACGAATAGAGCAGCTATTAGAAATAAGTTCAAAGCTATCACCATAAAAAATATAAAAACAAAAAGGACGGGTAAAATCCCGTCCTTTATTATTCCTGATTATTTTTTATCCTCTTTCAGAGGGTTCAGGTATTCGTCGATTTTTTTTCTGATGTCGTCGGGGATTTTCCTCGCCACGGGGAATGCGTAGCTGTTTATGTAGCGGTCGGCAAACTTCTCCAAAAATTCGCCCGTAGACTTAAGCGCGTCTGCACTGAGGTAAAACATAGTATCGTTGCGATCGTGTATGTGGTCGCAGCCCTTTGCCCCGTCGCGCGAAAAATTAATCGCGGGTATCCCCTTATCAGCAAAAGGTATGCTGTCGGACGAATATATATCGGTTTTTACCTGCATAGAATGCCCCAACTCCTTTGCCATATAATCCACGGCGTGGGTGAGCTTTTCCTCGGCGGTTATAGATGCCCTTTCTATGCCCAAAACCGGCCCCCCTACGTCAACGTTGATACAGAATATGAATTTGTCCAGCTCGCTTTGGTGCGCCTTCACATACGCCTTGCTGCCCAAGAGCCCCCTTTCCTCGCTGCCGCACCACACAAAGCGCAATGTCCTTCTGGGCTTAAAGCGCATAAAATGCCTGAATAATTCCGTCAAAAGCACGCTGCCCGAGCCGTTGTCGTACACGCCCTTGCTGAACGGCACGCTGTCATAGTGTGCGGTCAGCACGACTATTTCGTCCAGCTCACCCTTAATTTCGGCTATCACGTTGCGGCTTGCCGTCGTAGTTTCTTCCTGCTCGATTACAAAGGTTATATTTTTCGGTTTTTGCTTGACAAGCCTCATTGCGTCGGGCGCCCTCATGTTCATGCCGGGGAGCACCTTGTAGTCCTTAAGCTGTTGACGGAGCTCGCGCGGCATAAGGTCGCTGTTCGATTTTTTGTCCAAAACGTCGCCGCCGAAAGTAATAAACCCCACGCAGCCCGCGTCTGCCAGCGCCTTGTAGGTTTTAAGCCCCATATACCCGTTGGTAAGAACTATTTTGCCCTTGGCGTCAATTTTGGCGACCTCGTTGTCGGTGAAATATTCCATATAATAAAACGGTGCGGTAAGCCCTTCCTTGGGGGTGCTGCCCGAGTGCCCGTAAGCCGCCGCCTCGTATTCGGCCTTGTCGGCGAACAGCTTTTGAGCTGTGATTGTCTGCGTATTGACGGGAAATTCCTCCAAAACGCCCTCTCCCCCCGCCGAAGCGATTTCCTCAAGCAAAATTTCGGCGGCCCTAAGCTCTTCCCCGCTGCCGCCCGTGCGCGTAAACCCGATTTTTCTGAGCAGTGAAAACGCCCTTTTTGCGTCCATAGTAAAACCTCCTTAGGTTAAAATCAAAAAAACCTTATCACAGATAAGCGCGGTTGTCAAATTTATATCGTTTTTCGGGTACCAAAAGTTAAAAAAATTTTGATTCGGAAACAAGAACCGTTTGCCTGCAAGTAAAGCTTTTGCCGTACCGACAATTTAATTAATATCTGAAAACAAAGAAAATATCCTTCCCCAATTTTTTTGATTCGCCGACAATAAATTATATTTTGCATAGAATTTCAAAAAAACAACGGGCGGGCGGCATAACGCTTATATCAAGGTCTTTACCGCAATCATCGGTTGCTTTGCTTCTTGGTAAAGATTATGTAAACTTTTATCGTTAAGGTAAATATTATCCACAAAGTTTTGCCTTTTTGCCGAAAATATGGTTATATAAATTATGGAGGTACATACGAATGAAAAAGAAAAAACGCCATACGGTTCTGATAATTTTATTATGCGTCGCCTTTGCTTGGGGGCTTATCGCCGTTCTGCCCCGCGCAAAAGCTGACGCCAACCCGTTTGTCATAGAGCAAAAAACGCGCCCCCTGCTTATCGCACACGGCGGCGGAAACAGGGAATTTCCAGACAACACCCTCGAGGCGTGCTACAACGCCTACGACGCCGATCCAAACGTTATGCTCGAGCTCGACGTTTCGCTGACTAAAGACGGAGTAATTATATTGTCGCACGACACCACTCTCGACTACCGCACAAACGCCGGCGGCGCGATTATCGATTGGAACTATTCCGACTTGATTGCCGAGGAAATCGATTTCTCTTATCTGAATAAGCTCGAAAACGGCATTGCGTCCGAAACCGTAAAATATAACGACTTTAACGGCAGGGCGGTCACTCCCCTCGACGTAAACTACCCCGACGGCGTCACGCCACGCCACAACGAAATATTCTTGGCCACCACCCTCGAAGAGGTTCTGATTGCTTTCCCGCACAGCAAAATCAACGTCGAAATCAAGCAGAGCGGTGAAACCGGCATTCAAGCCCTCGAAAAAGTCGTCGGGCTTCTGGACGGTTACGATGCTTTCGGACGCGTGGTTCTGGCGTCCTTCCACAAGGAAATCTACCAAAAAATAAAGGAACTCAAGTCCTCCTACCCCCAAATCCTCTGCTCGCCCGAAGCGGGCGGCGTCGCTGGAATATTGATTACGGGTTGGCTGGGCTTCGATTTATTCTACAACGAGCCCGTCGAGGTCTTACAGGTGCCTATGAAGCAATCTGTGATAACCGTCGCCACCCGCGGCTTTGTCGCCACCGCCCACCGCCACAACATTGCGGTGCACTTCTGGACTATCGACGGCGAAGATGATATGAGGCATCTTATCGATATCGGCGCGGACGGCATAATGACAAATCTGCCTCACCTGTTAAAGGACGTTTACGACGATGTTTTCGGTTAAATTTTAAATTGACCGCCTTTGCGGCTGCGCCTATAATCATGGTTAAGCCCAGCCCTAAAACTAAGGAGAAAAATCATGAAACAGCTTGTTATAGTGACGGATATGGAAGGTGCCAGCGGTATATTCGACCGAAACAAAGATTGGTGCCTCAACGGCTCCGACAACTGGCTCAATTTCGGGCGCGCCTGCATCACAAGCGATGTCAAGGCCGTATGTGATGCTGCGCTGGAATGCGGAATAGACGACATATTGCTTTACGACGGGCATTTTGCGGGCAATCCCGAATTCAACATAATGCTGGAAAATCTCCCGCCCGAAGTCAGAGTTTACGACCTCGAAAACCGCTGTTTTTATTGGGACATAATCCGCCGCCAGTCCGCGGATGAGCCTTTCGGGCTCATAACCGTGGGGCAGCACGCCCGTTTCGGCGAACCCGACGCTTATATGGCGCACACGATTCAGTCCCCGCCCATAAGAAAGCTTTGGCTTAACGGCGCCTCCGTAGCGGAAATAGGCGTCGCCGCTTACGCGTTTTCAGGTGTAAAATATATCGCCAACATCGGTTGCGCCGCATCCCACCGCGAAGCGCGCGAAATCTGCTCTACCGTTTCCTGCATTTCGGTTAAAGACAAGTCTATCGGCTGGGAGCCCTCTCACGAAAAAACCTACTCCCTCATACAAAGCGGCGTCAAAACCGCCATAACCAGCATCGGCGCCAAGCTGAAAATCCTAAAATTTGCAAAATTCGACTTTCAGCTCGATTTATGCGCGGGATACGTTTTTGCTGACGCGGGAGCACATTTCGAAATAAGCGCAGACGCTTCCTCGGCAAAATGGAACGCGGCGGACTATTTCGAAGCCTTCGACGGCTTCAACGCAGTGCGCAGCTTCATTCGCAAGATTTAAAGAATAATCTATAATATACCTTGCTTTATTTGTGTTTTGAGCCAATCCGGTTAATTTAAATCCAAAACACTTAAAGCCTTACGACAAAACTTAAGGATAATTAATTCTCAAAATCAAAACGGGTAATCCAGCCGATTACCCGTTTTTATATGTGTTTGGATAAAATCGTGTCGCTAAAAGTTTCTGTAATTTATAACACAAGCTTACATCAAATTTATTATAAACCGCTTAAGATTTAATTCGAGCCGCACTTAGCAATATTTATTAAAAGCGTTCGCAGCCCGACCTAATTATGCTAGTCTCACCGTAATTATAAAGTCACATAATTTAAATAGGATAATCTCAAAAACGTTTGAAGTTCGCTCCCTAAACAGCTTATCCTTAAAATTAAAAACATATAATCTGCGATTATACGTTTCGTTATTAGATTAATAAAAAACCGTTTGGTTTTTGCCTTTATGTTTTGCCCTGTACATTCTGTCGTCCACCGTCTTGGCAAACGCCTCGGCGTCGCAGCCTATTTCATATTTGGCTATGCCGCAGCTTACCGTCACGTTCTGCCTCGTCCCGGGCACAAAAAGCTCTTTTTCGGCGTGTTTCCGAATGCCCTCGGCGATTTCAAAAACCTCCTCGGGCGATTTGTCCTCGATAAGCATCATAAATTCTTCCCCGCCGTACCGCGCGCAGATGCCGTCGCCGCCGAGC
>DAITPX010000010.1:14529-16714 GCA_036833365.1 Clostridia bacterium
ATAACACCGGCTTTCAGTTTCATAGCGGTAACACCCAGTGTTTCATCAGCTGGGCAAAATCGTAAAGTATGTCGTTGCCGGCCATATGCCCGTAGGCGTCGTTTACGAGCTTGAAGTCGTCTATGTCGTACATGCACAGGTATATCCTAGAGGTTTCGTCCGCCTGGCTCAGAGCGCGTATAATCTCGTTTTTGATGAGCCTATGGTTGGCGATTTCCGTCAGGTCGTCGGTAATTAGCTCCATATTGAGCTTGTCGTTGAGTATCTCGAGCTGGCGGTGTTCCCTGTTGTAGCCCGTTACAATCATTCTCAGCATGCAAAAAAGCATAAGCGCCGCCACAAAAAACGTGGCTACTATATTTACCGTCCCAGAAGAAAAATCGAGGTAATGCACGGTTTCGGGCCTGTACGCGGCAAGAAGCACGCAACCCGTGTACCACACGAACAAAACTATGACGAGATAGTAGCTAAGCGGCCGACGGATTATGATTGTCAACAGAAAAATGCCGAAAATAAACAAAAACAGCCCGCCGCCGTAGAGCCCCGCCGAAGTGAAAAAAATACTCGGAAAAACAAAAAAAATCAGCGCGAGGTTGCTAACCACAGCAAGCGGATAATTGTATTTCGACAAAAAGGCATAAACCCCCAGGGCAAACAGCGCCGCCGAAAGCACCGCCACCGCCACGGTATGAGCGGGCGAATCGCTCACCGCACCGTTGGTTATCAGCATCCAAACCGAAAAAATCAGCATAAACAACGAATGCAAGTAATAAATTCTTACCGCTACCGGCACCTTGCTTGAAAACCTGTTTCTAAACTGTTTTTCAAGCTTTTCTCTTTTGTCCTTGGGTATCATAAGGCAATTTTAGCATACCTCGGGTTCATTTGGCAAGTGAATGATTTTAAACGGATTTATTTATCATTTGCTAAATTACTCTGCCTGTAAAACGCCGCCGAAACCTCTAAAACTCATTTAAAACACGGTTATTTCAAACAAAAACCAACGAATCCGCTTTTTGTAGCAAACCGGGGAATAAAGAATTCACATTCAATATGTAGATTATAAACGTCGTCATGATATCGTAACGTTTTACAAATATGAAAATTTACATTCCAATATGGTAGATTATAACCTGGGCCAATTAGTGTCTTACACCCCGCAATGTTCAGAATCCTAAAATCCCACGCCTAAATAAATCAAAACTAAGCCGGACATAGCTGAAAAAAAATCATACCAAATTAATTGGCTTTAACAAAATGATAAATACCCTAAACGGATAGTTAGATTTCCGAAACCATGTTAAATAAATCTAAAACTAAATCCCTTCCCATAACTCTTCTATCAAACGTGCCATTACTATTCATATCCGGCGCCATCAGATTTCACTCTCTTCACTCCCAAACGCCGTCACAAATTTAGAACATACCTTTTCCCCAATCCACTCTTAAGCTCCACTGATGTCGCTCTTTACCTCGAAATACCTTATGGTAAGAACCCCCAAATCGAGAATAAATAAACGTTGGTTAATCCGCCTTCTTGCATATTTAATATTTGCAGCTTTCTAAAAATACCAATTCAGTTTCAAAACAGGTTTTACATTCAGCGCCGTGTCTTTATAAAACCGCCAAAAATTGCCTAATCTCCGTACTCGCCCTCAAATCTTATCCTAAATCCGCCTGCAAAACAAAAAAAGAGACATTTCTTTAAAATGTCTCTTTAACGGATGCGGCGGCTACTTATCTTTCCGGGCCGTGTCCAGCCAAGTATTGTCAGCGTAGAGAAGCTTAACTTCTGTGTTCGGGATGAGAACAGGTGGGACCTTCTCGCTATGGCCACCGCAATGGCTATTATTCGCGGAATAACCGCGTCATAATCAATTTTCAAAAGGATTACGGAGCATTGGCAACTGCATATATTGCATTAAAAATGAGGTTTGAGTATCATGTATAAGGTCTAGTGTCACATAAAAATGTGATCAAGCCCTCGGCCTATTAGTATCAGTCAGCTAAATGTATTACTACACTTCCACCTCTGACCTATCAACCTTGTTGTCTTCAAGGGGCCTTACTATCTTATGATATGGGATATCTTATCTTAAGGTGGGTTTCCCGCTTAGATGCTTTCAGCGGTTATCCCGTCCGTACTTCGCTACTCAGCCATGCCGCTGGCGCGACAACTGATGCA
>DAITPX010000011.1:0-16632 GCA_036833365.1 Clostridia bacterium
GACCGCATAACCGTGAGCGCCGCTTCGTGGGCTTCCTTGCTTGTGCCCGCACAGCAGGCGCCGTCCACCGTTATTTTTATTTCGGGAAACGCCGCTTTTAAGATAAGCGCGTTTGAAACAACGCAAATGTCTGTGCATAATCCCACAAGCTCGATTTTGTCGCTGTCACTGACAAAATTTTTCCATTCCAGCGTCCCGAACGCGGATTTTTTAACGAAACGCAGCTTGCTTTCGTCGGCACAGGCTAATGCTTCAAGGATTTTTTCGTTGAGTCGGTACCCCAAAGTTTCTTCGATACAGTGGGGCACGGGCAAAAACCTTCCCTCCTGCGTTTCCGCGTAATTTTTTCCGTGCGTATCCAGGGTGCAGATAATCTGGGCGCCGTCTGACGCGTAACGCTTGATTTTTTCGGCGACCTTAGGTACGATGGCTTTTGCGGCCTCGCTACCGAGCGAGCCGTCGACAAAATCGTTTTGCATATCGATGACAATAAGTTTTTTCATAAACACCTCTAAATAAGCGCCGCGGATTTTTATATACTCTTAAGATTTTTTACAAAAATAATTTTTTTATTAAAATCCGCGCAATCAAAAATTTTCCAAACAAAATTATTGCGAATTAAGTATATAGCTTTTTTATACGGTTGTCTATTATTTAAAATTCGACAAAAAAATATTATTAATTAATTGACAATATATAAAAAATACTATAATGTAACAGATATTACATTTATTTTATCAGGAGAAACTTATGAACGAATGGGTTATGCTGAATATAACCCTGCCTCAAAAGCCGTCGCGGCCCCGCGTAAACGCTTGGCGCAGGCTTAAAGGGCTTGGGGCGGCGAATATCGGGCAATCGTCGTGGGTGCTGCCTTTTTCCGAAAGACATGAGGACGAATTCAACCGGCTGGCCGTTTATGCGCGTGAATGCGGAGGAAAGGCGTTTGTGTCCCGTTCGGATTTTATCGGCGCCGAAGACGAGCAAACGATAACCTCTTATTTTAACGCGGACAGGGACGCGGAATATGGCGAGCTTTTTGAGCAATGCGACTGTTTTTTCGCGGAAATCGAAAAGGAAACCCAAAGAAAAAATTTTTCTTTCGCCGAGCTTGAGGAAAACGAACAGGAGCTGGAAAAGCTGTCCGCGTGGCTGGAAAAAATCAAAGCGAGGGATTTTTTCACGAGTGCGCTGAACGGCAAGGCTGAGGAAACGCTCAAAAAATGCAGGGCTGAGCTCAATAAATTTGCAGAAAACATATTTTTGTCCAATGAGGATAAAATTTAGGAGTTTGTTTTATATGCAAAGTATGATTGAGAAAGAAAAAAAGAACGCGGGCAAAAACCTTATTTTGCTTGGTCTGGTCAGCCTTTTTATCGACATGAGCACGGAAATGACCTATCCGATAATTCCGCTGTATCTGGTTTCTCTCGGCACCGCGCCTTATATCATCGGGATTATAGAAGGCATAGCCGAAAGCACCGCCGCCCTGTTGCGCTCGTTTGCGGGCTATATATCCGACAGGGCAAAAAGCAAAAAGCCGCTTACTGTCGCGGGCTATTCCATGGCCGCCGTTTACAAAGCGGGCTTACTGTTTTCGTCAACGTGGGCGGGCATTTTGGTCTCGCGGATTGTCGACAGAACGGGCAAAGGGCTCAGAACCGCCCCGCGCGACAGTCTGATAGTCGAAAACGGCGGCAAAAAACTCGGCGGCTCGTTCGGGCTTCACAAAATGTTCGATATGCTGGGCTCTGCGCTCGGGGTGCTGCTCGCCTATCTGATACTCGCGGGCAACTTTCAATTTAAAACTGTCATTGTCGTTTCCCTGATTCCCGCCGCTGTCGGAGTCGCCGTGCTTTTTTTTGTAAAAGAAAACAAGCAGGCGCAGAAGCCGATTGAAACATCTTCGTGTGAAAAATCTAAGAAAATAAGCAAAAAGCTCGTCCTTTACCTTATAGTTGTTTTTTTGTTCAGCGTCGGGACTTCGTCGAAGGCGTTTATTTTGCTCAGGGCGCAAAACGGCGGCTTCGACGACACAAGCATATTGCTGCTTTATCTTTTGCTTAACGTAACGGCGTTCGCGTTTTCCATTCCGTTCGGCAAATTGTCGGACAAATTCGGCAGAAAATCGATGGTTGTCCCCGCGTATCTGCTCTATGCCGCCACTTATTTCGGTTTTGCCTTTTTGTCGGGCGCGCCCGCAATGATTGCTTTGTTTTTCCTTTACGGCCTGTATACCGCGATGATTACGGGTGCGGAAAAGGCGATGCTTGTCGAAATGGCGCCCCAAGGCCGCAAGGGGACGGTGCTCGGGCTTTACGGCACGATGCAGGGGGCTTGGGGCTGCTGTTGTCCTCTGTCGTAGCGGGCGTTTTGTGGAGCTTCAGCGGCGAAAGCTCGGCGTTCGTATTCGGCGGCGTATTGGCCTCGGTTGCGGCCGCGGCGGTGCTTCTGCTCGGCATAGGCAAAAAGAGTGCAGCGGATAAAATTTCAGACGTCCTTTGATTTTTTGGGAAAAAAGAGTTTTTCGATAACCTTTAATTTAAAATTTCTCGCTTTAAAAACAAAAAGCTATTTATTTTATAATAGCTTTTTTAAAGTTTATTTTTTTGATTAGTTAAATTTTTCGAATATTATAAGTCACCCAAATTACATTTTCAAAACGTCGTCCTCTTCGAAGCTGTAATCCAGCTTTTTGTTGTAAGCCGCTTCGTACGCCTTGATTTTCAGGCTGTAATCCAGGTCGCGCATCTCGGTTTTGTTTTCTTTAAGGGTCTTGCTTTGGCAGGGGTAAATGGGCGGGAAAATGTTTATCACATAATCCGCGTTGCCGTTCGCCGTTTGGTGCATTTCGACGAAGCACGGTATAACCGGCACGTTGAATTTAGCGGCGTAATGGTAAGCTCCGTTTTTGAGCGGCCTGGGCTTTCTGTAATTCAGCCACATTTCCTGTTCGGGGTATATCAAAATAAATTGCTTTTTGTCAAGCAGCATTTTCATGGCGTCGTTGAAGCTGTTTTGATAATCCAAATTTTCCGACAGCGGCAATGTGTTGCTGTTTCTTAAAATCCACCCCAGCGTGCCCCGCATAAAAATATTCGTTTCGGCCACCACGATGCTAAGTCGGTTTTTTCTGCCGATTTTGTTGACGACCGTTCTGACTATGGTGCTGTCCACAGGGTTGAAGTGGTTGCAGGTGATTATCGCACCCGTCTTGACCTTGGCGATGTTCTCCAGCCCCTTGATTTTGGTGTTGGCGTTCACCCTTTGCGAAATGCCGTTTACTATAATGTTCGCCAAATAATTTTTCACTTTGTTGAGTATTTTCCGTTTGGTTATGTCGTAGCCCAATATATACCTTTTCCGTTCCTCGGGCGTCACCTTGTGGTCGCCCGGCTGCACCTTGCAATTTAAATTCCCTTCTTTTACGGCTTTTTTGATGTTGCTTAAAACCTCGTTTTCGGTCGCCTGAACTCCATTTGTTTCCGTCAAAGCGCCGCCTAACGCGGGCAGAACTTTTTTGAACGTGACTTTTTCGTTGTCGGTTATGTTTTTTGCGTTCGCGACCAGGCTCGCCCCGCCACGGCGGTCCTTTTGAACGTCGGCGTCGGAATAATTGTTCTTTTTATTCAGCAAAAACTCATAAAATTCGGTTTCCTCGGCGAATTTCCAAAAATAATTTTCATACAAAACGCCCGAGTAATGCCACGGCTTGTCAAACGAATTGTAGTGTATGATTTTCAGATTTTTGTCGTCGAACTCAGGGTCGGGCAGAGGCATTTTGTTCCAGCCCGTATCCAGATACCGCACCTTGCCTTTGCACAGCACGTTGAGGTAATCCTGGTCGGGGGCGACCGTGTCGAAATTGTATCTCGTAAGCAAATCCAAAAATCTCGCCTCGACATTTTCCTCCCTGAATTTTCTTAGGTTCATAAGCAGCATGCCCGAATTGAAATATTTTTGAGGCTCTATTCCCACCGCGTTTTTCGCGTATTCGCAAAAAATCTCGTTGCCCGTGACCAGTTTGTCATTGACGGCCGCCACCAAAAAGCTTTCCATGTCGGTTTCATACAGCTTTGAAATGTCCTCCAGCACGACCAAATCGCCGTCAAGGTAAATCGCCTTGTCGTAGCGGGCGAAAAGCGACGGAATAAATATCCTGTAATAAATCGCGTCGGAATAATAGTCGCGCAGCCTAACGCTCAAATCCTTTTTGAATTTCAAAATTTTTTCCGAAACGTCGAAAAACTCTATGCCGACGTTCGGTTTTTCGAGCTTCAGGACTTTCGCCTTGTTTTCTTCCGAAATGCCGCCGTTTAGGATTATAATTTTGTAGTAGCACTTTTTGTCGGCGTTTTTTATGAGCGAATGGGCGGCGACGCATAAATACGGTATGTAATTGTCGTCACAGGCGAAAAATATCGGTATTTCGTTATTAATAATTTTTTTATTCATTTTGCGTCTCTTCAATAGTTTTTTTAATTTTTACGTATTGCTCCAAAATGTCGTCGAACTCATGGCATTTCAGGCGGCCGTGTACTTTTTCTATGTCCCATTGCTTGATGTTTACGGTGTGGAAATAGGGAAAAAACTTTATCGTTTTGCAAAAATGCCTGATTATTGTGTCTTTAGCGAGCCTTTTTTGCGAATTAAACCGGCCTGGCAAAATCAGTTTTTTTGTCGTCAGCTTGTTTATTGCGGTCTGGTCGGACAAAAAGATTTTCTTGTCGTTTACCAGCTTGCGCGCGTTTTTAAAAAGCCCGGTCTCCCGTATTTTTTTGACGTTCAAGAGCAGCACTCCGGCGTTGATATAGTTGGGGTAGAAAAAAATCTTGCCGTAATAGTCTCTCACGCCCGCGTATTCATAACCCTCGATATCGGTGTCGTAAAGCTCCCTGATATTTCCGTACAGCATAATGTCTATATCCAAATACAAAACTTTGTCCGGGATTATGTCTATGTCGTCCGCGAACAGTCGCAAAAAGGTGTAGGGGGTGTAGCCAGTTTCGATATTTGCCGAAGTAATCAGTTCTTTTTTGAATTGCTCAGTCACGTCTATTTTCGTTATCGAGCTTTCGGCGTTGCCGCTTTTCAAAATGCCGTCCAAGACTTTAAGGTTTTTGTCGGAAATCGAAACGAAATCGGGGTTAAGCTCGGGCAAATCCATCGTCATCAAAAAAACGTTTATTTTGTCCTTATTGTGCTTAACCACCGACAGCAGGCAGGTAATAAGGCCGTCTAGGACTTTGTAATTCCCTCCGAACAATAAATTCATTAGTTTTTCTCCTTATCGGTTTTTATGTACTTGACTTTTTCGTAGTTTGAGTTTTTGGCTCGTCCGCACATTGCGTCGAAAACGCGGTCTCTCAGCTCCTCTTGCCGCAGCTTCGGAGGCAAGCCGCCGTCGGCGTAAAAAGGCCCGTCGACATAAACTACTGTTTTCAGCCTGTTTCTTTGCGTTTTTTGGTACGTAGTGGTAAAGCTGAAAACCGGCGCGCCGAATTTTACCGCGTATTTAAACGAAACCGACTTAAAAGGGCGGATTTTGGTGTAATACGGCCAGATATGCGCTTCGGGATAAATCAAAACCGCTTTTTTCCGCTTTAGTTTTGCCTCCAGCGTATTCAAAAAATTTCTGTTACTCTCGAGGGTTTCGGGCAGGGGCAGCGCGCCCAAAAATTTCGTCAGTTTGCCCAAAAAAGGTATGGCGAGGTTTTGGGGGCTTACTACCGTGTAAACCTGCCTGGGAAAGGTTATTATCGAGGGCGTAAAGGCGTCGGACACGGGTTGGGTGTGGTTCGCGTAAATAAAATAACCCTGATTTTTGCATTGCTTTAAAGCCTTTTTGTTGACAAACTTAATGTTCCTTATGATTTTAGAATAGATAAACGCTATGGGTGTGCAGACGACGCGGTAGCAGATAAATGAAAACAGCTTAAAAAACACGTTTTTGCCGGCGTATTTGTAAGCGCCGTCAATCGTCTTCGCCCTGTAGCTTGTCTTGACGAACTCGTCTTCCAGTTCGTCGCTATAAAAATATGTATCGGTTTTATTATTTTTCATTTACGCTTCCTAAGCCAATTATATTAAATAGTTTTCGTTTTACCAAGGGAATACGCGAAAAACGCCTCTCCGGTATGTGGAACGCGATTCCCGCAAAAAGAGAATGGCAAAATTGATTTGTTTTTGGGTCGCTTATGTTATAATGGTGCTGATGGAAAACCTAAAGGGAATTATCTGTAAAAACCTTATTTACCTAAGGAAAAAGCACGGGCTGACGCAAATCGAACTGGCCGAAAAAATCAACTATTCGGACAACGCCATTTCCCGCTGGGAGCGCGGCGAGGTTACGCCGAGCATCGAAACGCTGGAAATATTGGGCGGTTTTTACGACGTTTCGGTCAAAAGCTTGCTTGAGGCCGATTTTGCCGAGGAAAATGAGAAGGCGGAAAAGACGCAAAAAATCAACAGGATTTTAACGGTGATATTGTCGATTTCCGTCGTTTGGTTCGTTACGATAATTATTTATATATACGTCAATATGTTTTTGCACGAAAACCTTTGGGTAGTTTTCGTCGCGGCGGTGCCCGCGTCATGCGCCGTCGCGCTGTTTTTCAACAGGAGGTGGGGGTACCGAAAGCTGTCGCTGTGGCTGACGTCGGGTTTTGCATGGACGAGCCTTGCCACCGTATACCTGTGGTTTTTGGATTACAACCCGTGGCTGATTTTCATTCTCGGCGCGCCCCTCCAATCCGCCCTCGTTACCTGGTACTTTTACAAAAAATCCGCAAAATAATTTTGCGTTTTCGTTTATTTAAAGTCCATAAATAAAGAGTGGTGAATTAAGAAAGCAAAACACCGATACGGCCGTTACAGGCGGTATCAGTGTTTATGTGCTATAAACGGAACAGCAAGCATAGGAAATGCAGCATACTTCCGTAAAATCACTTTGGGAGTTTTGCAAACCCTATTCTCTTTTCAAAATGTGGCTGTCAAACCCTCTTGCCAATGTGGACACAGCTCCTGAGGGTATGATATATTCTAAAAAAATTAAATAATTATTTATGTATGTCGGAGCGGAAATAATGGAGTTAGCTTTAATTGAAAAGCATATAACCCGAAACTACAATATAGAACCGATTATGGCGATAAAAAAAACCTCGCAAGGGAGCGGGAATACTTTTTACATAGATACGCAATCGGAAAAATACGTCGCAAAATTCAATGAACGCTTGGATTTTACGCTTATATATGATAAAATCGAGCCCATCTTAACAGGACTTAGTTGCTTTCAAGCTAAAATAATCAGAACGGCAAAAAATGAACTGATGACGCCGCAAAATGTCGTTTTGAATTCTTTTTTGCACGGAGAAGTGTATGAAACGCTAACCATACCGCAAATAAAAAATGCCGTAAGGTATCTCAGGAGATTTAATTCATATTTGGCTAAGATTCCGTTTATTCCTTCAGAAATCAAGGAGCTGAATAACTGGGACAAAGCAAAATCCCTCGACTGCTTAATCAACGAGTTTGATTACAGGTATTTCTCCATTGAGCAATCAAATATTACATTGATAGCTAAATCTATAAAAATTTTAGAAAATAATATGGATACGTTATTGGCTGCACCAAAACAATTGATTCATTCCGACCTTGGGCCGGATAATTTTATTTTCAAAAATGATGATGTATACTCCATTATAGATTTTACGCCTGAATATGAAAATGAATTATACTCGCTCTGCCAGTTTTGCTATTGGAATTGCTGCGGGCCATCAATAGAGGGTGAACAGCTAACGAATGAATTGTTAAAAATATATTATCAAAGAGATGTGTTAAACGCCGAAAAAGAGTGCTTTAATATGTTTATGGTAAAATCCGCGTTATTTCGGGTAGCAGGCCCTTGATGGAGGGAAATGCAAACTTGAATAAGCGATTTGATATTTTAAGAAAGGTAATTAACACCATATAATCAAATATAAAAATGCAAAAACGGAAAGGATAATTTTCTTGCCGTTTTTCATTAGTGTTTTGTTTTTATTACCGCCCCTATAAGGGAGGTTTTTTAAATAAATTATTATGCTTCATTTCTTCTTAAAAATTTTCGCAAAAAATTTTTCTATTTTTTCCTGATATTTAAAGCTTAAAATCATGACCGCAACCACGGCCGCGATTATCGCCGCCCACAGGATAAGCCAGTAGCCTTCAAAAGGTATTATATAGCCGCCGCCGAAGTAGCACATTACAGCCAGCGCTATAGGACGGGTTATAAGATTGGTTACAAGAAAAAACCGAAAGGAAATGGACGTCAGCCCCGCGGTAATACTCAGCGTGTCGTCGGGGATAAAGGGGAAAAGCATAAGCAGAAAAAATATATATTTCCCTTTGCCGAGCTTCTCCACCCATTTGTTCGTATCTTCCTCTCCTATTATCCAAACGACTACTTTTCGCCCTAATTTCCTGCCTATCCAAAAGCCGATGCAGGCCCCGATGGTCTGCGCGGCAATTCCTATCAGCATAGTCGGAAACGGGCCGAACACCAAAGCCCCCGCGATAGTTACAAAAAACATCGGAATAGGGATGAACAACGCCTGCGCAAGCTGCATCAGAAAAAATATCAGGTAACTGTACACTCCGCCCGCGAGGATTAATTCCTTTACGTCCTTAACTGAGTTTATTTTGTCCAGCGTCCCCGTAAGCTTAAGCGGCAGGTAAACAGCCAGGACTAAGGCCGCCAATGCGGCAACCGTTATTAAGATTTTAATTTTTTTGCTCATTTTAACCCTAAGTTTTCTAAATTGTTGCAATACAAAAGTACAATGGTATTTATGTATTGACAAAGAGGACTGATTGCCGGTGCGCAAAAATTGCCGCTTTTTGATATCTTTTTATCTTTATTTAAAAATTAAAATTTTTTTCAGCGTTTAAGTGAAGTAACTAAATTACCTTATATGAGCGGCCATTTGGAATCTCTGCATAAAGCATAATTTTTTAGCGCCCCCGAAAGACGCTGTCAAGCAAGTAAGGGCGCCTTAAAGGTACTTAGCCAATCGCGCACAGCTTTTCGCACAGGGTCTCGAGCGTTTCCTCGCGCGTTTCATCCCACCTGACGATGCCCGTTTGGTAAATTTCCGCGCCTTTGCCGCGGCAAATCCGGGACATAATCCCGACCGCGCGATTGCCGCCGAACCTTGGCGAAAGGTTTTGCGTGACGAAACAGGCCGCTCTTTTGTTATTTAGCGGCTCGATGGACAGCAGATATTTTTTCATCGCCCTCGCAAGGGTAAACGCCTAAATCGCCGCCGCTCCTTCTGAATTCGGCGGGCACGGCGACGATTTCCGCCGAATGCCCTTTTCCGGCGAGGCGCCCGAGTATCTTTTGCGCCGCCGACATGGTGTTTCCCGTTTGCGAATAAACTACTATTCCGATTTTCATTTCATTCCCCCGTTTTTTTATTAGAGTGTTTTTTCCAAAGGTTTTAAATTCAAAAAAAGGCAAAAGAGTTTTGCCTTAATATAACTTTAAAATAAATATATTAAAAAATCAATCAGAAAATTGTAAAGGAATTGTAAATATTCCGTAAAATTCTTTAAATCGTCGGTTCTTTACATGAAAACGGGCAAACGCACTTACTCGGGGCCGCTTTTTTCTAAAATCCTTTCCAAAATCTGCGCGCCGTTAAGCGCCGCGCCCTTTAGTATGTTGTCGCACACGCAAAAGAAATGCAGAGTCTTTTTGTCGAACAAATCGATTCGGATTCTCCCGACCAGCACTTTGTCTTTGCCCGTCGCCATAGTGGGGACGGGGTAGCTTTCGCCCTCGAACACTTCGACGTTTTCAAAGTTTTTAAGCGCGCTTACCGCCGCCGCCAAATCGATTTCGTTTTTGAAGCCCGCGCTCACCGCGACGCTGTGCGAGTTTTCAATCGGCACCCTTACGCACGTCGCAGAGACGGACAGATTCGGCAAATGCAGAATTTTTTGCGTTTCCCTTATCATTTTTTCCTCTTCTTTGGTAAAACCGCTCGGCAAAAAACCGCCTATATGCGGCAGGCAGTTGTTGAAAATAGGGTGGGTGTAAAAACGCGGCGCGCGACCCTGAGCCGTGCCGCGCAAGTCCTCAAGGCCCGGCGTCCCGCTCCCGCTCACCGCCTGAAACGAGGTATAAACCGTTTTTTCCAATAAAAAGACGTCGTGGAGGGCCTTAAGCGGCAGCATGCACTGAATGGTGCTGCAGTTGGGATTGGCGATGATTTTGTCGCCCTCGCTTATATCGCCGAAATTCACCTCGGGCACGACCAGAGGAATTTTATCAATCATCCTGTGCGCGCTGCTGTTGTCGATGACCGTCGCCCCAGTTTCGACAAAAACGGGCGCGAAAGCCGCCGCCAGCTCTTCCGACACGGCAAAGAAAGCGTAATCGCAGGGGAATTTTTTTACATTTTTCTCGCTTAGGAGTTTTATTTCGAGGTTTTTGCCCGCGAATTTGATTAGCTTGCCCTCGTTCCGTTCGCTGGCGAAGCAAACCAACCCGCTTATAGGCATACCGCTTTTTTCAAGAATTTTCAAAAAAGTCCGTCCGACAAGCCCCGTAACCCCCACGACGGCTACTTTGATTTTTTTCATTTTACCCAACCCTCCTTTTTATTTAAGTTTGTCGGATTTTACAGCCGCATTTGTTCTATCTGCGAAATAATGCTTTCGCGGCATGTATCAAGCCCCGCGAAATCCATATTTTGAATATAAACTTCTTCCACCGTTTTGTGGTAAGCCTTTGCCTCGTCCAAAAGCCGCCCCGCGGTTTTCAAAATATTTTCAGCTTCATTTCTAAGGTCGGTTTCTTCCTTTGACACGGGTTTTCTTTTTTCAAACCTCACAATTTTTCGCGCGTCCTCGATTATCAGCCGCTCGTGCCTGTCGCGGGGGTTGAGCACCTCCATGATTTCCGTCACGCCGTATCCCAAAGCATTGATAGCTTTAATCAAGCCGCTTATATTTTCCTCCGAGGTTTCCTCAACGGCTATAACGCTAAAATCCCCTTCGTTAATTAAATTTGTTATTCCTTCCGAGGTGACCGCGCTTCCGAAAAGTTTTCTGTTGAAAACGCTTTGCCCGCTCTTTTTTTCCAGACCGAGCCGCTCCAGTATTTTTTCCGCGGAAAAGCCGTCGCTGCTTCCGAAAAACTTAAAAGAGTTGTCGATTTTTTTCGCCGCCGCGATGAGGGCGTACGCCACGCCGAAGCAGGCCTGTTTTTTGCTTATTTGTTCCTGAATAATTTTTCTGTGTCTGGCGATTTCGCGCTCGTTGGCGTAGTCGCACAGGTTTACGATTTTACCGTCCACAAGCGGAATTTTCGCTTCGCGCACATGCGGCGCCGTTCCGTCGACCACCGCGGTATTAAGCTCGCAAATTCTTACGCCGTCGAGGCTTGAAACATCCGACGAGCAATGAAAAAACTCGACGTTATACCCTTTGGCGAAAAAGTATTCGCCAAGCCTGCGCATCAGGGTGCTTTTGCCGCTGCCCGGCGCACCCTTCAAAACAAAAGTAAAATCGTTTTTCGATTTGTCGTTGATATAGTCGAAATATTCGACAAAGCCTTCGCCTGAGTTGGCGCTGGCCAAAAAATCTTTGATAATATTCATAGTTTTATGATATTAATCGGAAAGCAAATTTGTGAGTATTCAATTTTTGGATTTTTTTCATATAAAGAAGTGTGGAGGCAAAAAAACAAAATGATATATCATGTCGACGTAACCGACGGCAGGACCGGTATACTGAAGCGGCTGCTTGAGGAGAGGGGCTTCAAAACGGAAATATACGCTCCGCAAGCGGCACAGGTAAAACCGTCGGACACGGTCGTCTTTTCACCCGCCAAAAAGCTGTCCATGGAGGAAGCGTCCGCGCTGCCCGAAAATGTAACGGTGGTGTGCGGCGGCATAAGCGGCGAAGTCGAAAAAATAATCGCATCAAAAAATATAACGCATCGGAATATTATGCTCAGCGAAGAATTCGCGATAAAAAACGCCTGCCTGACCGCGGAGGGCGTGCTCGCGCTGATTTTGGAAAAAAGCAAAAAATCCATTTACGAAAACAATATATTGATTTTGGGAAACGGCAGGATAGCGACGGCATTGGCGGTGCTGCTCGGCAAAATCGGCGCAAGGTTCGCCTTGGTCGCCTACGACAAAGCCAAAGTGCCAAAGCATTATATCTACACCGAACATGTGTTTCACGGAAAGGAATTTTTAGGGCATATCAACAAATACGACGTGCTTGTCAACACCATTCCGGCGAAAATTTTTTCCGATGAAGAAGTAGAGCTTATCCCCAAAGGCGCGGTTTTGATAGAAACGGCGTCGGTGCTCTGCCTGGACAAAAATCTGGCCGAAAATTTCGAGTTTGTGGATGCCCCGGGCCTGCCGCAAAAATACAGCGCCTTAAGCGCTGCAAAACTTATGATGGAATATATTTTAGGAGAAAGTTTATGAAAATAGGGCTTGCAATCACCGGTTCATTCTGCACGCACGACAAAATTTTTGCGCAGATAGAAAAAATGAAGGAGCTGGGCTATGACATTTTACCCATAGTCTCGCATGCGACGGCTTCTCTCGACACGAGGTTCGGGGGAGCCAAAGCTTTTATGAAAAAACTCGCCGACCTGACGGGAAACTCGCCCGTCGATTCGATTGTCGGGGCGGAGCCGATCGGCCCCAAGGGACTTATCGACATTTTGGCAATCGCGCCCTGCACGGGAAACACATTGGCGAAAGTTGCCAATTCCATTACCGACAACGCCGTCACAATGGCGGCAAAATCCCAGATGCGCAACTTCAAGCCTGTTGTCATGGCGATTTCGACAAATGACGGCTTGGGCCTGAATTTGGCAAATATAGCCAAGCTCCTCACAGCGAAAGGAGTCTATTTCGTGCCGTTCGGGCAGGACGAACCGCACAGAAAACCCAAGTCGCTTATCGCCGACCTTGATTTATTGGTGCCCGCGATAGCCGCCGCCATGGAAGGCAAACAACTCCAGCCTTTGCTGCTTCAGTATCCCGTTGAGGAATAACGCTTCGGTGTCGCATGCAAAGAACGGCTTATAAAAAATCGCTGAAAAGCGATTTTTTTAATCTTAATTTAGGGATTTTTTCGCCATGTTTTAAAAGTCACAATTCTTGGAGTACTGAAAAATTGCCGCAAGAAATCCAAGTCAAAAACGCTTGCCCTCAAGCGTGGTGCTGTGATATAGTTCACGTGGAAAAGCTGGAAGTTGCCTAAGAAAAAATTTTGGAGTCATAAATAAATTGGCTTTTTGAAGAAAAATCCGCTGTCCGTCCATAGATTTTTTTACGGCTGGACGTCGATATTGATAACGATTGCGGCGCCGGTATATATCTTTTCGGTAACCGAAGGACATATTTCTTTCGGCGCTGTTTTTATTGGCGAAATATTTTTTCTGCGTTTTCGCGGTTTTGGCGGCGAATAAAATTCTGACTCGCAGGCCCGTGCTTTCGGTCGCGCTGCACATAATTTCCTTCTTTTTGTGCAACGTTTTCCTGCTGTTTTTGAACTTAAATTTGGCGGCGGTGATTTTTTTGGCGTTAATGCACGCCGTCTCCGAAATCTTTTATATAGTCGCCCAAAACGTAATTTTCGCGGTGAGGGCAGAAAGCGGCACCGCCGCCGTTATTCAGGCGCCTTTTACAGCCGGCGTGCTTTTGGCGGGAATAGTAAAACATGGTTTTTCACTCGATTTTCGGTTTAGCTTTTGGCTAATATTAATTGCCTTGGCCTTTCATATCGTTTCCTTGCTGCCGCTTCTGTTTGACCGGCAAATTCCCTTGCTCAACGCCCAAAGCTTGCAAAACGAAATAAAAAGACCCTACAAAAACCCAAAACGCGATATGTTTCATATCTCGTTGGGGCTGTTTAACGGGGTGGTTTTCGAAGTAATCCCGCTATATTTGGTTTTCAGCCAAAACGCTTTGGAAACGTCGCTGATTATATTCGCCTCAATCGAGATTTCGCGGCTGTTTTTCACCAAGGCGGGGGAGCATTTGTACAAAAAAGGGCACTATAATTTTGCAATGGCGCTTTCTACCTCCCTTTTCTTTATCCTCCTCGCTCTTGCCGCCGTTTTCGACGGCACCGGGCCCGCCCCGATTTTTTGCGCTGTCGCTGCGGCCGCGGCCCCGCTCAACTTTGTGCCGAAATTTTCCGCTTACGTCAAAGCCGTCAAAGAGGAAAACAGGATTCACTACAACCAACTGCGGCGCGAATTTCTTATGTCTGCGGGCAAAATTCTGGCGCCCGCCGCCTTCCTGATTTTCGGCGCCTTTGTAGCGGCAATATTTTTAGGCGCCGTCGCCGGCGTAGGGATTTTCTTTGCCAGCTACAATTACAAGCTCAAAAAAGCCGCCGCTATGTCCGCTCCCGCCGCCGAAACCGAAATCAAAACCGAATAAATCTTTTTTTATATTTAATTTAAAATCATTTATTTGAACGAATTATTTCGTTTAATTTTTAATCAGTTTACAAAAAATTTATTCAAACAAGCTATAATAACTATAAATATGCAATTCAAAGCAACAAGGAGGCCGGGTTATGGCCACGATTTTGATTGTCGAAGACGATGAAAACATGCAGCTTCTCATGTCGGAAAGGCTTGAGGATAAATTCGGCGTTTTAAAAGCCGCAAACGGCATTGAAGCGTTGAAACTGATTGAAACTCAAAGCATAGACTTGGTTATTGCGGATATTATGATGCCGAAAATGGACGGTTACGATTTTGTGCGCAGGCTTCGCGAAACCGGATACACGATACCCGTCATTATGGTCACCGCAAAACAGGAGCTTTCGGATAAAAGGGACGGTTTCAGTGTTGGCGCCGATGATTATATGACAAAGCCTATAGTTTTCGACGAATTAATATGGCGAATCGACGCGCTGCTGAGGCGCGCAAAAATCGCGGCAGACAAACAAATCGTAATCGGCGGTTTTTCATTGAATGAAACGACATTCGAGGCCCTTTACAACGGCAACCGAATCGACCTTGCGGCTAAGGAATTCATGTTGCTGTTTAAGCTTTTGTCATACCCAAACAGATTGTTTACCAAAGATAAATTGATGGAAGACATTTGGGGTTATGAAAGCGAGAGCGACGATTCCACGCTGAGAACGCATTTTAACAGGCTGCGAAATAAGCTCGGAGATGTCTCGGAGTTCGAAATCATAAATATTCGCGGAATAGGCTATAAGGCGGTAATAAGAAAAAATGAAAAAGAAAAAAAATAAATACGGGGGAAGCGGGGTTTATCTGTTAAAATGGATATCCCTTATAGCGGGCTGTCTGATTTTTGCGGGCGTATTATCCTTCGCCTTGATTTTACTCTGTGTCGACGCAATCGAGGGCGGCCTGACGCTTAATCCGATTTGGATTGTAGGAATGATACCGCTTATGACCCTGTTCGCCGTACCGGTTACTTTTATCGTATATAAACAAGTAAGCAAAAATATAATCGTTTTGATTGACGGGATGGAAAAAGTCGCGGGCGGCGATTTAGACGCCTACATCCCTACCGCCTATGAAAAAGATTTTGCCGAGGTGTACGAAAATTTCAACAAAATGGTCGCGGAAATCCAATCGTTGGAAAATCTAAGAAGCGTAATGTTTGACAACCTGTCGCACGAACTAAAAACGCCGATTGCGTCTATCAGCGGATTTGCCAAGCTGCTTAATGAAAAGGATTTGCCCGAGGGTAAAAGAAATAAATATCTTCAAATCATAGCCTCGGAGTCGGAAAGGCTGGAAAAACTTGTAAATAACACGCTGCTGCTTTCAAAACTGGACGCTCAGGAGATTGTTCACAACAAGGATGAGTTCAGCCTCAGCCGCCAAATTCAGGATTGCGTGATAAGCCTCGAACGGGAATGGTCGGGCAAAGATATAGTTATCACCGCCGATTTGGCGGACGTGTTTTTTAAGGGCGATTTCGAACTCGTAAAAAGTATTTGGCTCAATTTGCTGGGTAACGCTATCAAGTTTACTCCGCGCGGAGGCGAAATAAATATCGCCATGGCGGAAAACGAATCGGACGTTTCGGTTACCGTTTCCGACACGGGCATAGGGATGACCGAAGAAGTAGCGGGGCATATATTCGAAAGGCATTACCGGGCGAACAAAGACTTGTCGAAAGGACAGGGCTTGGGATTGGCGATAGTCAAACGCGCGGTAAAGCTGTGCGGAGGCGGGATTACCGTTTTGAGCAAAGAAAACGAGGGCAGCGCGTTTACGGTCTCCCTTCCGAAAAACAGCCGTAATTCTTAAAAGTTTACGCAAAGTTTACGGATAATTAACTTTAAGGTTATTCTCGTTTTGTACAATAGTGCCGTAAAAAGATAAATACATTAAGGAGGTAAAATAAATGTATTGTCCGAAATGCGGCGCTTTGTTGCCCGACAGCGCAATCAGGTGTGAAAAATGCGGCGAGGCCGTCAACGGCGGCGGCAGGGACGCGTTCTCTTACGACTACAAAACGGTTGTCGCAGGCGATAAGGCGGCCCTCGAGATTGTGGACAGCTATCAGGCGCTGGGATGGGAGGTGGTAAACCATGGTGACACCCTGTTACCCG
>DAITPX010000012.1:0-16447 GCA_036833365.1 Clostridia bacterium
ACGAGGCGGTCTTGAAAACCGTTTGGGCGCAAGCCCACGGGGGTTCGAATCCCTCCGCCTCCGCCAAAAGCGACAGAACCCGAACTTTCGGTGACTGTCGCTTTTTCTATGTCCTTTATAGCTTGTTTAGTGTCCTCTTTTGATATAAAAGGATGCTCGTTTTCAAAGCTAAAATATATGACTGTGCGCTTGTCGGAGATGTAAACGGCATTAACCAGCTTATCAATTACGCGCTTTTGGTGCGCTTTGTCGTGAGGGTCTCCGTCCGTGAACCCTGCCGCAAAAGCGGATATTTTCTCGTATGTCGGCTCGTCTCCTCTTTCAATCTCCAGCTTTTTATACTGTTTTCGCAAGTCCTCAGATAGTGCCGCTAACTCTTTCATACGCTTGTCGCAACTCGCCATAAATAAAGCGTTTTGCGTTGATACGGCTTGAATATATGCCGTTGTGGTATTGTCCATTTCCTTTTGTGTGTTGGATATCCGCATCTCAAGGCTCTTGAATACCGCCGTGTCCGTCCTGTGCCCGAAATGGGCTATCATATCGTCCGCTATCTTTCGCAGGTATGCTTTATTCTTCAACTGCTCCATAGTCATTATGGTAACATCAAATTCCAACTCGTTTTTTTCTTCGCGCTTTTTATCACACTCGCGTTTGCGTGCCGTTTTGCATACATAATATTGATAAGTCGTACCTTGCTTACCTACGCCGCCGTCCGCTATCATAGGCGTACCGCAATGTAAGCAATACAATTTGCTTGTCAAAAAATATGGAATACGGGGCGCGTTGCTTTTAGCAAAATACTTATTTTTCTGCAATAGCTCTTGCGCTTTGTCAAAGGTCTTTCGGTCAATAATAGCAGGGTACATATTATCGCAAACCCTATCTCCGAACGAAAAAACGCCCGTGTATTTCTCGTTTATAAGCCACTTGTCAAAGGTTTTGCCTATAAAGGGCTTACCCTTATAGCGGTGTCCCTGTGCATTGAGGGCGTTCGCTATGTTTTCTTTGCTTACGCCGTCGGCGTACTGCGTGAAAACATACCGCACGATTTCGGCTTGTTTCTCGTCGATTTCAACGTATTTTATGTACTTGTCATTTTTACCCGCTATCGGCACTTTGCGTATCTTGTACCCGTAAATAAGATAACCGCCGCAAAACGTGCCGTTTGCTACGCTGGTGTCTAGTCCGTCGCGGACGCGCTTTGACAGTTTTGTACTATACTTTTCCGCGCTCCATTCGAGATACATCTCGTAAAACTCGCCGCCCTCGTCCTCGCTGACAGGTTCAAGAGCGGATAACACCCTTACGCCGTGCTTTCGCAAAATTTCCTTGTACATTATGCTGTCAACACGGTTTCGGGCAAAACGGTCAAACATATACACAATGATGTACTTAAATTTGCCCTTTTGGCGTCCTCAATCATGCGGTGAAAATCCGTGCGTTTCTCTAAGTCCTTTGACGCGCTCCGCGCCTTGTCCCCGTCATAGATATTGACAATGTTCAAGCCCTTGCTTTCTGCAAATTCTCTGCATACGCGAATTTGTCCCTCGATTGTCTGTTCATTCTGTCCGTGGGAACTGTAGCGGGGATATAATACTGCATTTTCCATTGCTTTAACTCCTTGCCTTTATTAGGCTTTGCTAATCGGGATTTATCCTCTTAAGATTGCTGAGGCAAAATAACTATTTAATTAGTTATTTCCCTGTGTTATGATTTCGCCCCGAAGCAACCTTAAAGGGGTTTATCCCCTTTGAGTTGCTTCGGCAAGGCGAAGCATACGCAGGGGAATAGGCTTGTCAAGCCCACCGTGGAATAATAAGGGGGCAGCCCGTAGGGGGTTTCCTTGTTATGCCGCGAAAGGGGCTTTACAAATTGTAAACTCGCGGACGATATTTGTATAGTTATTTATTCTTACTGTTATTTTATATATTGCTTGATTATTAGTTGACATTAAAATTTTATTGAGTTTATCTATTATATAGTGAAATCTTTTATTAATCCTCTCATTTTTGGATATATAAAAGAGAGGTAAAACGGAACTAAATAGTGTTAAACTTTATCGGAGGGCAAGTTGGTGGAATTATTAGAAAAAATGAATGCCGCTTTATACTATATAGAAAGTATGCTTGATGATGAAATAGACAATAAACAGTTGTCTAATATTGCAAATTGTTCTTTCTATCATTTTCAAAAGCTTTTTTCTACTCTGACAAGCATTTCTCTTTCAGAATATATTAGAACTCGCAGATTAGATAGAGCGGCTTTTGATTTGCAAAACTCTGATATGCACATTTTTGAGATTGCTATTAAATACGGTTACGACTCGCCAACAGCATTTAATAGAGCGCATAATATAGCCCCCAGCAAACTACGGACAAAAAGCGGTGTTGCATTAAAGGCATTTCCACCTATTAGCTTTAATCTAAGTATTAAAGGTGCAACTATAATGAATTATAAAATCATACACATAAATTCTTTTCGTCTTGTTGGTTTCAAGCTAACTGTATCAACAGAGTGTGCTTATCAAAGCATTCCTTTATTTTGGAAAGAAAACTTTAATAATGGGAATTTTCAAAGACTTATTGAGGTTAACGAAAAAGGACTAAATAATTCTTCAAAAATTAACGGGGTTCTTGGATTGAGTGAAACAAGTGATTTGGAAAACTATGATAGCTTCAATTATTACATTGCAACAGCAAGCAACAAAAATGTACCAAATGAAATGTTGGAAATTATTATCCCTAGTTGTACTTATGCTGTTTTTGAATGCAAAGGCATTATTCCTAATGCTATGCAAGATATGATAAAAAGAGTTTACGGAGAATGGCTTCCCGTTTCTGGATATGAGTGGGCTAATGCACCTGATATTGAAAGATATTCTGACGGCAATCCATTGTCCGAAAGTTTTTTAAGTGAAATATGGTTGCCAATAAAATTAAAACAAAAGGAGAACGAGAATGTACCACTTGCGAATGAAGGGTAATCATTATGATATGGGTAGAAAAATGGGGAATATTTTTATCCGTACCAATGCAAAATTCAATATTCATCTTGATAGTTTTCAAACTAAATTTGGAATTGAAAGCGGCTTATTGCTTAAAAAGTTTTTTCCCGAAGCCTATAATGAAGTAAAAGGAATTACTGACACGATAGATTACCCACAAGACGAATTTTTAGCATGGCTAATGTGTATGGGCTGTTGTCTTGATATTGACGAGGAAAACTGTACTGAGGTAAGAGGTTGCACGGCGTTTGCTTTTAGTGTGGATAATCAAATTTATTATGGCAGGAATAACGATTTGCCGCCGTTTTTAAAAAAACTGAGTAAGAGTATTTTATATTGTCCCGAACACGGAAACAAATTTATTTTAAATACATCTTCATTTATTAACGGCGAGGAAGGAATAAATGAATTTGGACTAGTTGCCGCAATGACATTTGTAATTCCAAAAATAGACGAAATCACTGCTGGAATAAATTCTGTCTTTTTGGTTCGTTATATATTGGAAAAATGTAAAACAGTAAAAGAGGGATTGAATGCCTTAAAAAATCTGCCTATCGCTTCAAATTGTAATATTTTATTGGCTGACCTAAATGGAGATATGCTTGTTGCTGAATGTAATCCTAAAAAAATTATTGTTCGGCAACCTCATAAAAATAGAAATGGAAATGATTTCATTGTTTCAGTCAACCATTTTTCTTCAACTGAAATGTTAGAACACGAGGCAAAATTCAAAAATACATTTGATTCCAAACTTCGCTATGAAACAGCTTATAATGCCTTAAATTCTTTTACGACCAATCCAATCGACTATTCAAAAGAGTTGTTAAGCGGTAAATTTGGTTTTATGTGCCAATATGAAAAGAAACTAAATTTCGACACTATTTGGGCAACTGTTTTTGACTTGGGCAATCGAATAATCTATCGTGCGGAAGGAAATCCGAAAAAAACAAAATTTATTTTAGACGCAAGGTTAGAGATAAAATAAAATGAACTATTATACAATTTGTCCGACTTGTGGATACAAATTATTGAAAGCTGGCGATGGCTCAAACATAGAAATACATTGTCCCAAGTGCGGCGAAAAAATGACGATAGAAATTAAAGACAGCAAAATTGTTATCTTGAGAATTTTATCGAATAAAGCAGACAACACATAGAAAAACTTAATAAATTCTAACGATAAAGAATTGAGTTACGAAAGCGAACATTAAAAACAGTTTTCGGAGGTTTATATGCCAAACTCAATTCTTTTTTTATTTATCGACACTTCATGATATTTGCTTGCTCAATTTAATGCAAGTAATAATTGGGCTATAAGCGCACGTCCGCCCCCTGCTGACATTTGTTAAAGGTGTTGGAACTCTCTATGAAAGAGTAAGAACCCGACAAATTTTTGGACTAAATTCTCACGGTTTAGTTCCGAAGTATGTCGGGTTCTTTTTTATCAGTTTTTTAAGCCCGATTAGCCGAGTTTAGTCTTGGCTGGTCGGGCTTTTTCTTTGCGAAAAATGTCTTAATTTAGCCGTTTTGAAAAAACCGAAATAAAAATCGGAGTTTTCAAAATGCAAAAATCCTACAAATTTTCGGACGGAAAAGTAGCCGAAATCGAGGTCAATTCGGCCGTTGCGGAATTGCTTGCCAGCTTTGAGCGTGAGGACAAAAACGCGGCGCGTAAAGAACGTTGGCGCAAAGAAGTATCTATCGAAGCAATGTATGAGGAAACGGGCTGGGAGTTGACAGACACAGCCGTTGACATTGAAGCGGACTATATCGCAAACGAGGGAAAAGAAAACTTGCTTGCGGCTGTGTCGGAGTTGTCGGGAAAGCAACGACGGCTTATTCGGCTATATTACTACGAGGAAAAAACACTACGGGAAATTGCCGCCGTTATGGATATTCATTTTAGCTCTGTGCAACGCCAGCTTGAAACAATACATAAAAAGCTGAAAAAACAGCTTGAAAAAAAGTTTTGAGAAAAACTGCAACAAACGGCATTCTTATCTCCTTAGAGTTAGAGGGGTTAATTTCTGCCCTACTAAACGGAAAAGGACGGTAAAAAAATGCCAAAGTACATTTACAAATTTTGCGACGGTACTGTCAGCGAGGTTGAGGTTAGCGACGAGCATTACACCTTGCTCAAAGAATTGGATAAACAGGAACGTGAGAATAATCGACGGCACAGACGGAAAAGCACGCTGTCCAAAACTCCTGTTGAAATGACCGCAAAAAAGGGGGCGGACGAATGAAGGAAAAGCATTATATACAGGTTGGCGTTACGGCTTTACGAACGCCAACGGGCAAACATTATCCGGCTATTCCGCTATATATCGAGGTTGACCGCTTAAACGAAAGCGGTTTAGCACCTTGTGAGGAAAAGCGTTTACACGATTTGCGGGGCTTGCTATCGAGGAATACAGCAAGAGACTTCAAGAGGAAAAAGGAGCAATCGAAAATGACGGTGTTAAGGTATAGAACAGAATATAATTACGGGAGCAAGTATTTTACGAACATAGCGGCGGCTTTTAGGTATTTTTACAAGTGCATAGCGGAGCGTAAAAGCGTTGAATTGTGGGCTATCACAACGGCGGCAATGCAGGAGCTTATAGACTGCGTATATTTTCACTAACACCTCTTACGGCTTGGGGTTAGCCGCTGGACTTAGTGTCCTGCTAAGACAAGCACCACCATTGCTGAACGGGAAAGACGGTGCGCAACGCCTTAACGGACGGCAAAAAATAATGAAAAGGAAGTAAAAAAATGGAACTGAAAATCGTAAAAGCGGAATGGAAAAGCGGCATAGGCAGGAAATCGGGCAAGCCGTATACGGGGCTGGAGCTTACCATAAAAGGCACAGAAAAGTTTACCGTCAGTCAAATGCTGTTCCTCAACGACACACAATGCCAGCTTCTCGGAATTGAAAAGCCGAAAGCTTAACGGAGCGAGAATGGCAAATCCAAAAATCCCCAAGGGATACAGCGGTACTTACGCCAAAAACTCTAACGGCGGCGGTACACTCGTTATGGTAACAAGAGAAGTAAACACAAATTCAAAGGGTGTTACACCCAAAGGAGCAAATGCAATGGCAGACAAAAAAGATACTAAAAAAATCACTCCCTCAAAAGCAAATAACGGCGAATTTCAGCCTACTTTCCGCAAGTATGCGGACATGAGCGACAGCGAAAAAGCGGCTTTCCGGCAGGGTGCAAAGACAAGCGAAAACAAGGTCAAAGAGCGTTTAGGGTTCACAAAGCCCAAAAGCTAAACGACTTTTAATCAGCATAACGGCAAGCGAAACGGGCAAGCGCCCAAAGGGGCAAGAAAAAAGAGTGCCGACAGTACCGCTTGCCGTTATGCATTATGAAAGGCAACATCAAAAATTCAAAAAGTGAGGTAAAAAATGAATAATCAAGAATTTAGCAAGACAGGTAAATTCAAGTGGATAGCCGCATTTGTGGCAATCATAATGCTGGTTGCGGCTGTCATAACGTCCGTTGTAATTCTTAATAACAACGGCGGCGCGTCTACCCCCGCAATAACGGGCAACGGCGGCAACAGCTTTATCGTTACGCCCGACGAAACAAACACAATGCGGCTTGCGGTAGCACCGTTGGCGGCGACAGACGGCATAAGCCCGTTATCCGGCGAAAGCTACACTGTTACCGCGACAATCCAGCCCGCAAGCGCATTGCAAAAAGCCGATTGGTCGGTGGCGTGGTCTAATGCGGGTTCGGCGTGGGCAAACGGTAAAACCGTCACGAATTATGTAACGGTTACGCCTACCGAGGACGGCTCGCTTACGGCAACAGTTTCTTGCACCGCAGCGTTTTCCGAACAGATTATCCTGACTGTAAAAGCAAGGGCGAACGACACCATTAAGGCGACTTGCGCGGTAGATTACCAGCAACGTCTAAACATAAACGGGATAACTCTCGACGGCTCTGTACTTTCGACTACTGCCGGCAATTTTAAGGCTGAAATCGGCAAAATGCACGTTATAGCGGTCGATTACGCTTTTTCGGAGGGCACAATAGCTTATCTTGGGCAAGAGGGCGGCTATAACGAGTTTGTCTGCGCGGGTATCGCATTTACAGACGAGTTGATTGCGGCGTACAACGCAAACAGAGGTACTGCCCCTGCGCTTACGCGGAAAATGAAAAGGGCAAATGTTTCCAGCGAATTTGCACATACGCGCGACGTTGAGTTTACCGACGGGGCTTACGGAAATACCGTATTCTATCAGTTAATGGGCTATTTTTCCGATGCGAAAATGTCCGCCCTTCGCGCGGCGATTAATTCCGTCGGCGAAGATAACGTTTTCAAGGTAGGCGTTTTCAAAACAACCAGCGCAATCACCGACACATACGTTGAGTGCGATACATGGTACAAATTCGGTCTGAAAGCCAGTAGCGTGTATATGGCGACGGAATCCGTTGATATCAGCACAAGCGGCATTACGTTTTAAGGGGTGGTTATGGCAAAACTCAAACGCATAGTAACGGCATTGCTGATTGTGGTTTTGCTTGTCGGAGCGGCCGTCGCCGTGTACTACTACTTCTTTCGGGACGAAAGCCCGCCGATTGTCGGGGACAGGTTCGCCTTAGTATGGACGGGCGGGAAATAGAAAATAGCGCCTCACTCGGCTTACTGGACAGCGGGCAGGAGTTCACGGTGGAAAGCTCGTCAAAGTACGATGTTAAAGTATTTGCTTACTCTACAAGGGAAAACGATTTTACTTTAACCGTTGGCGACGAGCCTTATACCTGGGGCAATTTCGACGGGCGGAACATAACGGCAGGCTTTACTTTCGCCCGTACGAATAACGGCTTTACGGTCAGGCATTACGGGCTGAACGACGTGATTTCCCGTATTCAAAACGGCATGACGGTTAAGACAAGCGAGTTCCCGCCCGTGCCTATATTCCGTATGGAAGTAACGACAAGCACAAAAAGCATAGAGGTCTATTTTTACATCAACGCCGAGGTTATCGATATAGAGATAGACCAAATCGCGATTATATTTTAAGGGGGCGCGGTATGAGTAAAACGATAAAAAAATTGTACGTAATTTTATCGCTCATATTGGCAGTAGTGGTATTTACGGGTTTAACGCCCGTAAATACTGTCAGCGCCTATGCAAGCGGTACTACAAACAAGTTTGATAATACGTCTGTAACGGACGATTTATCGGAGTTCGATTTATCGCAATTTACATACGACAAAAACGGGAACATTCAGTTTATCACTTTTGCCGAATACTGCTTTTCCGCAAACGCGTTGAATTATGAGAATTACGCTCTTTACATCTACATCTATAACCCCGCAAGAATAACAATATCAGAACGTCAAGGCGCGAATACGGTGGAAATGGCAACGGCATATGACCCTGACGGCAAGCCCTGTGATTACGAAAATTTGCCGCTTAAATTATGCGGGATAGCAACGGGCGATTATTCAAAGCTGATATACAAATACCGTGTTATCGACAACGACGGAAAAATCATAAGAAACGCGCGTATGCAAGACGGCGCAAGCAGGTACAGGCGGTACGATATAGCGGGCGTTCAGCTATGGGAAAGCGGCAGGAATAACGCTGTAGATTACGGTGTCGGCGGCACTTATAAATTTACGGGATATTCCAAAGGCTACGGCACGGACAGTAACGAGGAAAACAACCTCTTTTGTTCGGTTGATAATTTGGAAACGGTCAGGCTGAATGTGAAGCACACCTTCTACCGCACAACGACATCAAGCAAGGGCGCGGGCTATCAAAACCAGCTTGACACGGTGTACTTTGCCGTTTCCCAAAGGCTTTTTGACGACTACGGCACTTTGCAAAGAATCAAAGCCGAATGGTACGAGTACAAGACGAAAGATATTATCGTGACGAGCAACAGCAGTTTTTATAATCGCGTCTATCCGTATTTAGGCGTTCAGACGGGCATAATCGACCAGTGGGCATGCCCGAATACAACAGCGATATTTATTACAGCCTGGGACAGAACGCCGGAGATTGGGGCGGCGGCCTTAATGCCGCTACTTGGGGCTGGAACTTAGGCAGAGGCTACCTGCACCCCGCTTGCGCTATCCTGTATTATTTGTTCAAGGTTGACAATATCGGCAGCTATGATCCCTACGCCGATATTGTGGAAAGCGGCGGCGTTCAAAGCAACGCATTGTATGAGTACATACGCAGTTACAACAAGACTTATGCTAACGGGGCTTTGCCTATCAAGGACGGGACAATCAGCGCGGATTTGTTTACGGACGATATTGACGATTACCGCAAGTTAAATACCGAATACGGCAAGATACAGCAAGGTTACAGCTATTATGATTTCGACGCTAATGTGGACTTACAAAAGCTGGCAAGCTGGCAGGAAGGCAACCCGTCTTTTTGGGATAATTGGGTAAATTGGGGCTTATGGAATACGATTATTGGCAATATCCCCGACGAAGTCAGCCGCACGGTTTCCCCGATATTTACCTTAAAGGATAGCGACCTAAACGGCACGAACGCCGAAATATGCGAAAGGCTGCTTGTCGGCTCAAATGACGTAACGGCGTTAAAGGATTTCTATAACACCTCAAAAAACGACGATAAGGTTGTAGTGCTGTTTCGTTTCGCAACTTCGGATTATTATTCCGCGCCCATTGACATAATCGAACTCGGCAAAGGCTTTTTGTGGAGCGATAAGCATACAAGCGATCAGGCATACCGTGCGTGGGAAAGCGTGTTTTTTGACTTCGATATTATACAGCTAACCTTTCAAAAGCACGGAGCTTACACGGTCATTCCCGTTGTCGCTAATCCTATTGACATTGTAAACGACATAACGCCGCCCGTAGTTCTTCCAGATACTATCCCGTGGTGGGCGTGGCTTATCATTGCTATTGTGGTGCTTATTATCTTAATTGTCCTATCCATTTTTATTAAGCCGATAGCTTTCATTATTAAGGTCATTTTCAAAATTATACTATTTCCATTCAAGCTGTTATGGAAATTACTTAAAGCGATATTCAAAAAACGGGGTGGCGGCTAATGGATAACCTTTACTTAATTCTCGGCATGGGGGCGGCTTCGGCTGCCCTTATAGCCTTAATTATATTTATTATAGTATTTCTGAGGAAAAGCAAGCAAGAAGAAAACGGCGGCTTATATTGGGCGTATCAAGACCGCTGGCTACTTAACGCTTTTAACAATTTCGACTGCGCCGTATACGGATTAAGGGGCACGGGAAAGGACGTATTATTCGCGCACGTCATTAACCTACGGGGCGGCAAGCATTACAGCAATATTTACTATAACTCCGATACGGAAGTACGGGACTTAAAGGACTTACACGTCGGCGGGAACGAATACCCCGATTTCATTAACGGCAACATTAAAAAGTTCAAGCCGAACTTCGAGGAAGGCTGTCACTTTTTTATCTCAGACGCAGGCGTATATTTAGGCTGTCAGTATAATAAGGAATTAAATCAAAACTACGGGGAGCTGCCTATTCATATTGCCTTACGTCGCCACCTGTACAACAGTCACGTTCACACAAATTCGCAAGCCCTCAACCGCCCCTGGGATAAGATACGGGAGCAGCAAGGCTGTTTTATCCATACGCTTGGCACAACCAACTATGGCGATTTTTTGATAGTCAAAGCTATATCGTATACAAAATACGAAAGCGCGCTTGAATGTCTGCCGCCGCCTGAAAAGCCCGACGAGTACCACGTTATGAAATATGGCGAAATTTTAGAGCATAAATTCAAGATTCCCGTTAATTCGCTTGCCTACGACACACGGCATTTCAAAACGCAATTACTAATTCAAAACAAGGAGGCAGAAAAGGAAAATGAACGAGCCGCAATTATTATCTAACAGGCAGATACGAAAACAGCGCAGAGCGTTACTAAAGCGTTTGGAAAAAAGCTACAAAGCCGCACACGCCGCTTGGGTTGCTATGAATTACTATGATTTTTACTTTGATGAGCGCATAGCGGAAAAGCTGGGTATGACTTTCGAGCAGTTCGAGGTTTTTCAAAAAACCGTCGTAAATGCGCTTTCACAGTATTGTAAAATCCGTCAAGAGCGTATATTCGAGCTGATAAACTCCGAAACGCTGTAAAGAAAAACGCAGGCGTAGGCGCGGTCATTCGGGGAGCGTTGGCTTTAGCCAGCCCCCGAAACGCGCTTACCGCCGTCGCTTTTAATCGTGGGGTGGCTGATAGTATTACCAGCCACCCTGTACCCGTGTACCCAAAGGAGAACGAGAAATATGGCTAATCAATTTAGAAATTACATATTGACAGTCAATAATCCCACCCAAACAGACGAGGAATTTTTTGACTATCTAAAAGCCTTGCAGAACATAAAGTATTTTATTTTTCAAAGGGAGCAAGGCAACGAAACAGGAACACAACATTTCCAGCTTTACATTGAGTTTGACATAGGAAAGAAATTTGAAGTAATGAAAAAATACTTTCCTACGGCGCACATAGAAAGCAGAAAAGGCAGCAAGACGCAAGCCCGTGATTATTGCCACAAAGCCGATACCCGTATGGACGGACATAATGTTTATGAACACGGCGAATTTACCGAAAGCGGCGAACGCTCCGACCTCAATGACATTACGCAAATGATAGAAAGCGGCGCAACGGACAGAGAGATACAGTTTGCGTATCCCTCGCAGTTTTTCCGATACTACAAGAATATAGCCCAGCTTAGACAAGTGTACTTAGAAACCAAATTCAATAATGTTTTTAGGCAATTAGAAATAACCTACATATGCGGCTCTACCGAAAAAGGAAAAACCCGCTATGTTATGGACAAGTATGGCTATACAAATGTCTATCGGGTAACGACATACGACCACACCGCCTTTGACAGTTACAACGGGCAGGACGTTATAGCCTTTGAGGAATTTAGAAGTTCTTTCAAAATTGAGGATATGCTTAAATACTTAGAGGGCTACCCGCTCATGCTCCCCAGCCGCTACACAAACAAAGTCGCTTGCTATACCAAAATCTATATCATAACAAATTGGACTTTGCAAGAACAATATAAGAATGTTCAAGCGCAATATCCCTCTACTTGGCAAGCATTTTTACGCCGCATAAAGACAGTCTATAACTTTGATAAGTCTAGGAATATTCCTGTAAATAAACATACTGGGCAATTAACAAAGCTGTTGACAATATTTGACTTGTCAACTATTGAAAATGACGATGGTTTTCCATTTTGATATGCAAGCAATGGTTGGAATTTACAAAAATATTATAACAAATTCTATTTAAATATTGTTTCTTATGTAAATTTATGGTAAAATACAGGAAAAGGTATTGGGGGTAATTAATATGGCAAACAAAAGAGTTTTTATAGCTTTTCCAGAACAAGATTCAACATTACGTGACTTATTAGTGGGACAATCAAAGAATACGAACTCTCCCTTTGATTTTACGGACATGTCAGTACATGAACCGTGGAGCAGCGAATGGAAAACAAAATGCCGTACAAAAATTAAAGGTTGTGATGGTTTGATGGCCATCGTAACGAAAAACACTTATAATGCTGACGGTCAAATATGGGAAATAAATTGTGCAGCCGACGAAAGTGTTCCTATTCGTTGTATTAAAACATCTGACTATGTCCCAAGTGATAGTGTTAAGTCTAAAGTTGGAAATAGAAGAATTTACGATTGGGATTGGGACACAATAAAAAACTTTATTAATGGACTTTAATCGAGTTATATGAAAAAATAAAGCTTACATATGCTTTTATTACTATAATGATTATACTTAACGGAAGTCTTGTCGGACAAAAGAAAAAGGCAGCTTCACCTGTTGAGATATCGGATGTGCATTCAACTGGAATATTATTATGCGCGTCAAAAACTTAAAAGCTGATGTAGTTATTTTAATTTATGGTAAAATATACAGATACAGCAAGTGGTGTTGCCGCAGAATTGAGCATAACGCAAGAAGAAAGCAAGGGATTGTTTTTTATGTGCAAGTAATGATGGTAATGTCAAAAAGCCCAAAAATGTCTTGACTTTAGATAAAATATATAAGTGGACGTGGGCTAAATTAAATATACTTATAAATGGAGGTAGATGACATGAGTAATACCAGAAAAGCACTTGTTGTTGGTATAGATGATTATTCTGTTGTTCCGTTAAAAGGCTGTGTAAATGACGCAGAAGATGTTGCGTCTTTACTTTCCCGTAACGATAACGGAAATGTGAATTTTGATGTTCAGCTTAAAACATCAAAAACTGATCAAATAAACAAATCTGCTTTACGAAGATGGATAAGCGATTGTTTCAGTGGAGATGATGACATAGCATTATTTTATTTTTCAGGTCACGGTACAATAGATTCGGTGGGTGGGTATATTGTTACACCAGATTATGCCCCGATGGATTGGGGCATCTCAATGCAAGATATTTTAACTTTTGCTAATAATTCACAGTGCAAAAATAAAATTATAATCCTTGATTGTTGTCATTCTGGGTCAGTAGGTTCAATAAGCACGCTTGGTCAGCAGACAGCAGTAATCAATGAAGGCGTGACAATACTAACAGCAAGTAAACACGATGAAACTGCAGCAGAGGTAAATGGACATGGTGTATTTACGGATTTGTTTACCGAAGCATTAAAAGGCGGTGCAGCTGATATTACTGGAAACATTTCACCGGGAAGTATTTATGCTTATATTGACCGAGCACTTGGTCCATGGGAACAACGCCCAGTATTCAAGACCAATGTTAAACGGTTTGTTTCATTAAGAACAGTAACCGCACCAATTGATATAGGTGTAGTACGAAAAATTGCTGATTATTTCTCAGAACCTACAAAAAAAATTCCGTTAAATCCATCATTCGAGCCTACAAATAATTGCGATATAGAACATAAGGTGGTAGAACCGTATTCAAATAAAGAAAATGTTGCTATATTTGGCGATTTGCAAAAGTTGGAAAGCGTCGGCTTAGTGGTTCCTGATGGTACGCCTCATATGTATTATGCCGCTATGGAATCAAAATCTTGTAAACTTACCTCTGTAGGTCAACACTATTGGAGACTGGTTAAAGAAGGTCGTATATAATTTATATAGTAGAATAAACTACAGGAGTAGAAATGTACCTAAGTAAAAAATATTTGAACGAGCAAGTTCAAAAACGGACTATTTTTGAAAGTTATGATTATTCTCAATTTTCACAGCAGCCCAGTAGCGGATTTGATATTTTTCTTTCATATTCTTTGCCTGACCAATATTATGCAAAATTAGTTTTTCAAAAATTAAAAGAGTCAGGATTTACGGTTTATGCAGATTTTCTAGATAAAAAATTATCTAGAAGCAATATAACAAAACATACTGCTGAAGTACTTGCAGCTACTATTTCAAAATGCAAGTCGTTGATTTATATTCATTCTCGTGGTGCTAAAAACTCGAAGTGGTGTCCTTGGGAAGTTGGCTTAGCGTCTGGGTTGAAAAATTTTCGTTGCGGAATTTTACCATTAACTGAAGAATTTGATAGTGAATATGAAAGACAAGAGTATTTAACGCTAATCCTATTATTGATTACCAAACTGAAGCAGAAAGTCAAAATTATGTATTCTGGGCAAATGAAGATTCAAAAAACTACTCAAGTTTAAAACACTGGATTGGTACTGGAGAAATAAAAGCTCACTAAATATTTTGTGTCTTTAACTTCACATGTGGATGTATATTGTAAAGATACTAATTACGCATAGTATATCGTTTCCCAACATTTCCCATGTACCATTCAAAGTTTGGCAAATTTATGGAGTTGGCAGACTGGGAAAACATAGCAGCGCAGAAATGCGCTGCCTATTACTATCTCTTGCAAAATCTGCCGTCCGCTCCAAAAATAAGGTGATGTTTCGGACTTCGCGGTTTGGCTATCTTTATTCGTTCCGCAACAATTCCCGCTATGCCATTAACAAAAATACAGTAAAGCAAATTGTATCTCGCTTGAGTTTCGGGTTCTTTTGCCGCCTCTCCGCCAGTAGCAAATAATACGAACCCTGATAAAGAGTTCGTATTATTTTTTAATCGAGATTATTTTGGTGTCGTGGTTAAACTCAAATGATTTTTCTCCAATTTTTGCCATTTCGACGGTGCTTATCGTAGCACAGGACTTGCGGCAGTCAACGGAAAAAATTATCGCTAAAAACTGAATAAATCTATCGATGACCGGGCATTCTGCTCGGTCTTTTTTTATGTCAATTTTTGCTTTACTGCTATGCAATATTTTTTTCTTTGTCGTTTTGGTGCGCTTTGTCGTGAGGGTCTCCGTCTGTGAACTCGGCAGCAAAAGTCGCTATTTTTTCGTATGTTGGTTCGTCTCCGCGCTCGATTTCCAGTTTTTTATACTAAATAAAGAAATATTGCTGAGTTTTTTTACGCTACTATAAGTAAAACGCTGTACAAATACAACCGTTAGTTGTATAATTGTTGCGGGGTGAAATAATGCTGTCAAAAAAGTTAAAACAATTGCGCAAAGATTGTAAACTGACGCAAGGGGCGCTTGCGGCGCGGTTCGGCGTGACGCAACAGGCAATCGCAAAATGGGAGGCGGGGCTCGCTTTGCCCGAGCCCGAGACGATTTCCCGCATTGCGGTATTTTTCGGCGTTACGACTGATTATCTGTTTGATATGACCGATTCGTTTGCCGAATTAGGGCAGATTTCGAGCGTAAGGATTATCGGCGCCGTAAGGGCGGGTTATAACGCTTTTGCTGTGGAAGAGGATTTGGGCAGCGCGCTTGCCGAAGTCAAGGACGGGTCGACTTACCGATATCTTGTCATAAAGGGCGACTCGATGGCCCCGTATATCCGCGAGGGCGACCTTGCCCTTGTCAGGATTCAGTCCGAGCTGAAAAGCGGCGATTTGGGAGTGGTTATCTATGGGGACAATGAGGCTACGCTCAAAAAATATTATCGCGCCGACGGAACGGTCACGCTTGTCCCGTTTAATAACGCATATGAAACCGTTACGCTCCGCGGGCGCGAATTGGAGCGGTTGATAATTTTCGGCAAAGTTGTCGAGACCAAGACAAAGTGGTGACAGGGAGATAAGCGAATGGATTTGATGGAAAAACTGACGATCCTGTCAGACAGCGCCAAATATGACGCGGCGTGCACTTCGTCGGGGGCAAACCGCCCCGGCAAAACCGTCGCGGCCGGATGCTGCCATTCCTTTTCCGCCGACGGCCGATGTATCAGCCTGTTGAAGGTGCTGATGACGAATCATTGTATTTATGACTGTAAATATTGCGTGAACAGGGCGACCAACGACTGCATACGAACGGCCTTCACGCCGGAGGAGCTTGCCGAATTGACGGTAGAATTTTACAGGCGCAACTATATAGAGGGTCTTTTTTTGTCCAGCGGCATTATCCGCAGCCCCGATTACACGATGGAACAGATG
>DAITPX010000013.1:0-3984 GCA_036833365.1 Clostridia bacterium
GGCGTCGCCCTCTATCATTATTTCGATAAAGGCCTTGTTGACCATGCCCATTTCCCTGACGCAGTCTTTATATTTGAAGCCGACTTCCTTGCCTCCCACAATGGCGTTGAGCTCCGCCAAGTCGTCGGGCACCACCCAATCCAATGTTATATTGGTAAAGGGTGCCTGAGTGCCCCACCTGCTCGGCGTGTTTACGCCGTATATAAAGGACTGTATGCACTGCTTGACCTCTTTGTAGGACAGGTCGTCTACCTTAACGAAAGGCGCCAAATAAGTGTCGAACGAGGAGAACGCCTGCGCCCCCGCCCATTCGTTTTGCATAATGCCCAAAAAGTTGACCATCTGGTTGCACAGCGTGGACAAATGCGCCGACGGCGAGGACGTTATTTTGCCGGGCACGCCGCCCAAGCCCTCTTTGATGAGCTGGCGGAGCGACCAGCCCGCGCAATAGCCGGTCAGCATCGACAAATCGTGGATGTGGATGTCGGCGTCGCGGTGGGCGCGCTCTATTTCTTCGTCGTAAACCTCCGAAAGCCAGTAGTTGGCGGTGACGGCGCCAGAGTTGTTCAAAATCAGCCCGCCTACCGAATAGGTGACGGTGGAATTTTCCTTGACACGCCAGTCCTCGACCTTGACGTAGTTGTTTACGGTCTGCTTGTAGTCCAAAATAGTGGACTTGATATTGCGCAGCTTTTCGTGCTGCTTGCGGTAGAGTATATAGCTTTTGGCGACTTCGGTGTAGCCCGCCTGGATAAGCACCACCTCGACGCTGTCCTGAATGTCCTCGACCGTGACAACGCCGTCCGCGGCTTTGTGCTGAAAATCGGCCGAAACCCTGAGGGCGAGCATATCCAAAATATCGGGCGTGTACGCGGCCTTTTTGGCGTCGAACGCCTTGCGCATCGCCGTGACGATTTTTCCTATGTCGAACTCGACTATATTGCCATCTCTCTTCTTAACCCGTATCATAATTTGTGCCTCCCGAGTCTTAGTATTAACTATACTAGCACCTAATATATACTATGTCAAGAGTTTATACAAAATATAGTATTAATTTTGTTAGCGAACCACTATATATTGTGTTCGCTTTTGAAAATGCCCGCATATATATGCGGGCCGTTTTATAAAAAACCGTATGCGGCGCGGCGCGAAACGGCGGGCTGAAATAAAGCCTAGGTATTTTGAGGGGCGGGTTTTTCCGCGAGTTTCCTGGCGCGGCGTTTCTCTAAAAGAACGTTGGCGATAATGGCGGCCATAATCGCCAAGCCGCCGACGATTGTATAAATATCGATTTTTTCGCGCAAAAAAACAGCGACTAATAACGGCACGAGTACTACTTCCAGTGTGGAAATAATCGAAGCGTTGAAGCCCGAGCAATGTTTCATGCCCGCGTTGAACAAAACGTAGGAAAAACCTATCTGAACCGTGCCCATCAGCGCCACCCAAAACCAGCTCGTCCCGCTCATAAGCGCGATGTCGGGCAAAAAGAACAGCAAAAGCGGGAGTGAGACGAAAGAAGCGTAAATATTGGAATGTATGGGGCTGCTCCGGGGAAGGGAATTGACGAAAAAGAGCCCCGAAAAGGCTACGCCGGAAAAAAGCGCCAGCGCGTTGCCGATCAGCCCGCCCGCGGTGAGTTTGCCCGCAAATATAACGAGTATGCTGCCGAAGGTGACGGCGAGCACCATAATCTGCGTCCACGTCGGCTTGCGCTTGAAATAGAGGCAGTCCCACACCAAAACCAAAATGGGCGCGGTGTAACACAAAACGACGGCATTGCCCGCGGAGGTGTAGTCCAGCGCGAGAAAATAGGCAAAGCAGTTCGCCATGTAGCAAAGTGACCCCAAGGCTATCCAGCCGTTGAATTTGAAGCGGAATCTGGCCGCGGGCAAAAGCACCAAAAGCGCAAAAAAGGACCTCAACGCCACCAAAAGGATGGGGTTGAGGCTGGCTAACTTTGACAACAGAGCCGAAAAGCTCCAGAGCGTCGCGGTAAGAACGATTAAAAATTCGCCCTTAAAGAAAGTGGATTTAGTTTTTAGCATTTTTTTGTTTTACAACACTTCGTTGTAAATTTCTTTTGTCATGAAGGTTTTTGGGTCTGTCTTGTATTGGTTGTAAGCGAGACAGACCCAAAAACCTTCATGACAAAAGAAATTTACAACGAAGTGGTTGTAAGCGAGGTTAAGCTTGACGTAAGCCGCCTCGAAGGATATGTTGACGAGGGGGATTCCGCCCGCCTCCATAATCGTTTTTGTGGTAAGGTAGTGCTCGCCGCCGGTATTTTTGAAGGACATAAGGTAGACGTCGATATTTTTTGCGGCGCACCGCCCGATAAATTCGGTAAGGGAATATTCGTTCGTTCCCACGCAATTAGACGACGAATGGTAAAGGCTGCACAAAACCGCCTTCGTTTTTGGTCCGAAGCAGAAATTTGTGTAGTTGAGCCCCGGGTAAGCCTTGACTGCGAAAATTTCGTTTTTGAATTCCGAAAGGCAATCCGCCTCGATTTTTTTGGTGCCGTCGGGGACAAGCTCCTCCGGGGCAGGGTTTGTGGGGTGGGTTACCGGCAAAAATTTTCCGTCTTTGATTTCGCCGAATTCTATGCCGCCGCAGGTGGTGAACTGATCGTTGTAGGGGTTGGCTTCCTCCATTCGGGTGCCCAGAAAAACAACGTTTTTGCCCTTGTCGTCGCGGAACACCGAAAAAATCCCTCTCAGGCTGTTGCGCGTAATAAGCAAAACGGAATTGTTGAAATTTTGCTGCCCATTGCTTTTGGGGTGGTCGAGCACGTAATTGCTGCACGTGAGCACGATGGGAATTTGGCTTTGGGAAAAAACGTAGGAAAGATAAGCGGAGGTATAAGGAATTGTGTCCGAGCCGTGCGTGACGATAACGCCGTCGTAACCGCAATCTTTTTTTTCATAGATGCAGTCGGAGATAATTTTCCAGTGCTTTGGAGTGAAATTTTCCGACAGCACGTTCATGGGCTGGACGGCGTCGAGCTCGGTTTCGCCGGGGAAAGCTTTTTCAAAACCGTTCAAAATCATGCGGCTCACGGCTTGGTCGACGTCTATCGTGGCGCCCGTCAAACGGCTGCCGATTGTTCCGCCCGTAAACACCACAAGGATTTTTTTCATTTTTTCCTTCTTCTCCTTTTTAACCTTCAGCCCGCGTATCGTTTTACCCCGATTTATCCCAATGAATAATAGCACAACCCCGTTTAAAAATCAATTAAAAGCGGGAGCGGGATTTGAAACATTTTTCGGCAAAAGGCGCCCGACAGGCCAAAGCGCAGGGTAGCGTTCTTTTGGGGTTTTAACAAATTTCGACAAAAATAAACCTGAAATTTCGTCATAGGTATTGCAAAAGAAGTTTATCGAAGGTATAATTGTCGGTAATATAATCGAACAAAGGCGGGTGAAACATTATGGATGACAAAATTACGCACAACGACGCATTGGGCAAGGCCAAAATGGTCAACGTGAGCCACAAGCCTGTGACCGACCGTATAGCCATAGCCAGCGGCAAAATTTTGATGAAAGACGTCACTTTGGAAATGGTAAAAGCCAATGCCCTGGCAAAAGGGGACGTTTTGGGCACGGCGAAGGTCGCGGGGGTTATGGCCGCGAAAAAGACTTCGGAGCTTATACCGATGAGCCACATGATACCGTTAAGCGGCTGCGAAATCGACTTCGAATACCTTCCTTACGGCATTTTGGTGGTGGCGACCGTGCAGGCGCAGGCGAGGACGGGAGTGGAACTGGAGGCGTTAATCGCCGTTAACGCCGCGCTGATGACCATTTACGACATGGCGAAATCGAGCGACAAGGAGATGGTAATAACCGACATAAAGCTTTTGGAGAAATACGGCGGCAAGTCGGGGCATTTTGTGAGGAAGGACAATATTTAGAGTCTTTTCCCTTTGAGAGAGGCACATTCGGCGGCAAAAAGCCGCAAATCAAAGCAAGAAACTTTTGTCGG
>DAITPX010000013.1:3994-16406 GCA_036833365.1 Clostridia bacterium
GCGCTTTAAGCTTAAAGCGCCCCGACGGTTTTTTTAAAACTATTTATAATGGGAAGGATAAAAGTCAAATTTCGACGGAAAAAATGCGGCGGAAAGGAAATTTTGATTTATAATTAAGATAACAATAATTTTGTCCGAGGGGTTGCTGTTTTTATGGATAATAAGGAAAAGCTTTCAGCTTTTTTCGGGGCGGAAAACAAGAGGGACTGGGAAACGTACAAACGCTTCCTTCATCCCGACGTCGCGTGGACTCTTTTTGCCGAGCCGCCGCGCACCGTCCGCGGCATTGACGCTTATCTGGAGGCAATGAAAAACGCCTACAAGGGCGGCGGCAATACCTTTGTCTGTGAAAGCCTGACCGAAGGCGCGGGCCGCACCGTTACGATTTTGTTAAATAACATGGGCGAACGCTCCTGCGACATTTTTGAGTTTAAGGACGGGCTTATTTACAGGGAATACGAATTTATCCTTTGATTTTAATTTTGGGCGGGAATTTTTGATAAAAACGAGCGGTCAAACGCGGCTGTAAATTTATAAAATTCGCCGCATTTGGGTAAAATACGGCAACGCGGAGAACGCTTTTGGAGGAAGAAGAGTATGGAATACAATTCGTTTTTGAAAATTTTGGACGAACTGATAAGCAATAACGCGTATAAAATCATTTTAAGCGGCCCCGACGCGGGCGCCGAATTCGTCAAGGTGACGGTGCGGGCCGACGGCGAGATTTACCGCGCCGAGCAGCTGACGGAAAAACAGGCATTTCACAAAAACTTAGGGCGCGCGGAACTGTCGGAATATTTTGCGGGCGTCTCGCCGTTTTTTAAGCGGCTTAACGCATGGACAGACGGCCTGGAATATGCTGCGAAAAAGGCCAAAAAAGGAAAGATATTTGTGACAAAGCTGGCGGCGAAAAACGCCCCCGAAAAAACCCTCGGACATGACAACGAAAAACAATATGTCCTGAGCGAAAACAAAATCGTTTTGCCGCTTGTCGATATGGGGGTAATGACCGCCCAAGGAAAAATCGTCAAGGTGATGTACAGTAAATACCGCCAGATAAACCGCTACCTCGAAATAATCGACGACATTGTGTCCGGATATGATTTGAAAAAGCTCAGCGTCGCCGATTTCGGCTGCGGCAAGTCGTACCTGACTTTCGTCGTTTACCATTACCTCACCGAAATCAAAAAACTGGACGTCGAAATGACGGGCGTCGACCTAAAAGAGGACGTCATAGATTTTTGCGCGGGCGTGGCGCGCAAGTACGACTGTCGCGGCTTAAATTTTGTCAAGGGCGATATTTCAAAATACGAAGGCGCTTTCGATATGGTAATTTCGCTGCACGCCTGCGACACCGCCACGGATTACGTTTTGTTCAACGCGCTGAAAAATAAAAGCAGATTTATTTTGTCGTCGCCCTGCTGCCAGCACGAAACAGCAAAGCAAATTTCGTTTGAAAACCTGCCGATACTGGGCGAACACGGCGTATTGCGCGAGCGCGTTTCCTCCCTCGTCACCGACGCGTTGAGATGCGAAGTTTTGACCGCTTGCGGCTACAAAACGCAGCTTATGGAATTCGTCGACTTGGGCCACACGCCGAAAAACCTTTTGATACGCGCCGTGAGGGACGAGGCAAGCGCGGACAAAAGGAAAAAAGCGCTGGAGCGGATAAACGGCTGTCTCGAAAGTTTTTCGATTTATCCGACCTTATGCCGTCTTGTTGAAGAAAGCGGGATGCTTTCGTTTTCGGATAAAGTCAGGCGAAGATAAAACCGTGTTTGTTGTAACTTTACGAAGTGAGGTTTTCAGCCGCACTTGGCTTTAATGTGAAAAACTATGACTTCAGAAGCGCCGTTAGCAAAGTCAAACCCATACGATTAAAGTTATGCATAAAACGGAGATTACTCGCATCATAATCTTTTAATTAATATTTTTAAAATAACAATAACTCCGAAACAAGCATAGCCACTGAACATATTTTATTTCGGCAGTTCTCATATCGCCGGTTATATTTGCCGCGGCAAAAGCTTTTTTGAGTTGGTTTTTGGAAAACAGTTTTTTTATTTCGCCTTTTTCGATACAGCGCCTTAAAAATTTTTCAAATGCGATTTTCTGATTAAAAGCCGAAATATCGGGATTAATCTTTTTTGAAAAATTCACCAAAACAGTGTCTACTGAGGGCATGGGATGAAAATCCTCACGCCTAAAATAAAATTTGATTTTACCCGAATAGCCCGATTTTATTACCGACGACCATATATTATCCGAAGGCAACCCCAAAAATCTTTTTGCCGCTCCCTTTTGCATAATAAGCCATATGTCAGAAGGAGAATTTTGGCACAAAAAAATTTTTTTCACTATATCCGTCGTAACGGAAAACGGTATATTGGCAAAAATTTTGTAGTCGCACGCAGGCAGCTTCCAAGTCAAAAAATCAGCGTGGATAATTTTTACGTTCTGATTGGCTGCAAATTTTTGCTTAAGAGCCGAGCAAAGCTTTTCATCCAACTCTATGCCCGTTATTCCGGCGCATTTTTCAGCCAAAGCCCTTGTTATATGCCCTTTGCCAGGCCCTATTTCTATCACGCTGTCGCCGCGATTTATTTTACTTATATCAACGATTTTGTTTATCGTATAAGCCGATGTCAAAAAATTTTGAGATACCCTCAAATCGCACACATTCTTGCGATTTTTTTGCATAAAAAAATACACCTCTTTTTTATCATATTCAGAAAAAAAGGGTGCGAAAAACTAAGGTTTATTTACCTTATCAACGCACCAAATTAGATTCTGAGTTTGATAAAAACAAATATCAAAGTGTATTTTTACTCCGTTATATTATATTTTATCATTAATAATATCACAAAAATTTTATTTGTCAATGATAATATTCGATATCAGCGTACCGTAAAAAAATTAACAGATATCTGTTAAAATACGTTCGGGCAGCTTTTTAAGCAAGAAATGCTTCTTATCCTATACATAATCAACGTAAGGGTTATGAATTTCATAGAGCTTATTTCATAGCATAAATTAAGTAATTATTTTATCCGCTTAAAATACTTTCCGAAGGCAGAATATCGTAACTGTTATGAGCCGATTTAAATCTCTCACATTGTTGACTTTGCTATTGTGATAGACATCAGTATTGTTAGTTCAAATTTGCGGGCAATTCTTATTGATATTCTGCCATATTTTTCGGAAAGCCTTTTGCTTGTTTTTATAAAATTTAGAATAAGCCAGTTATTGCGCCTTCGGTCGAAATTGTCATGCCCGCCGATGCGGGAACCTTGGGAAGCCCCGGCATAAGCATTATGTCCCCCGCTACCGCAACGACAAACCCCGCGCCCGAGCGCAGCTGAACCTCGCGTACGGTAACGGTGAAATCCTTGGGGCAGCCCAGCTTGTTCTGGTTGTCGGAGAGGGAGTATTGGGTTTTGGCGACGATTACGGGCAGATTTCCGTAGCGCCCTTGCGTAATGTCTTTTATGTCCTTTTTGGCCTTGGGGGTAAACTCGACCGACGACGCGCCGTAAATCTTTGTGGCGATTGCGGTTATTTTGTCGGCTATCGGCTGGTCGAACTCATATGCATAACGGCAAGAAGTGTCGGCGTTTTCGGTAAGCTTGACGACTTTTTCGGCCAAATCCAAGCCGCCCGCGCCGCCTTTTGCCCAGACCTCGCAGAACGCCGCGGGGACGTTCAGCTCCCGGCAGGTTTTTTCAATCAAATTCATTTCGTTTTGGGTGTCCGTAGTGAATCGGTTGATTGCCACGACGCATTTCAAACCGAAAACTTCGGTTATGTTTTTGATATGCTTGACAAGGTTTGGCAGCCCTTTTTCCAAAGCCGCGAGGTTTTCGGCAGACAAATCCTTTTTGTCGGCGCCGCCGTGGAGCTTGAGCGCTTTTACGGTGGCGACTATCACCACGCATTTGGGGGCGAGGTCTGCCAATCGGCATTTTACGTCGATGAATTTTTCCGCCCCCAGGTCGGCGCCGAAGCCCGCCTCCGTCACGCAATAATCCGCGTAGGTGAGGGCGGTTTTTGTCGCCAGAATTGTATTGCAGCCGTGGGCTATGTTGGCGAAAGGCCCGCCGTGGATTATCGCGGGGTTGCCCTCCAGCGTCTGAACCAGATTGGGCTTAATCGCGTCTTTAAGCAAAATCGCCATCGCCTGGTGCGCCCCGAGGTCGCGGGCGGTAACGGGCTTGCTGTCGTAAGTATAAGCCGCGACGATGTTGCCGAGTTTTTCTTTCAGCTCGGACATGTCGTTTGAAAGGCAAAGTACCGCCATGATTTCGCTTGCCGCGGTAATGTTGAAGCTGTCCTCGCGCGTGACGCCGTCGCCCGTGCCGCCAAGCCCCACCACCACTTTCCTGAGCGCGCGGTCGTTGAGGTCGACACAGCGGTTCCATACGACGCGCTTGGGGTTTATGTTAAGAGGATTGCCTTGGTGAAGACTGTTGTCGATAATCGCGCTCAAAAGGTTGTTTGCCGCCGTCACCGCGTGTATGTCGCCGGTGAAGTGCAGGTTGATGTCTTCCATTGGGATAACCTGAGCGTAACCGCCGCCCGCGGCGCCGCCCTTAACGCCGAAAACCGGCCCCAGCGAGGGCTCTCGCAGGGCGAGGCAGGTTTTTTTTCCCAGCTTGTTGAGTGCATCGGCAAGGCCTATGGAAACCGTCGTTTTTCCTTCGCCGCTGCTGGTCGGGTTGATGGCGGTCACCAGCACCAAATTGCCTTTGGGGTGGAGGTTTTTGACGTTGATTTTGGCTTTGTTGCTTCCGTAAGGCTCGATTGACTCCAAGGGAATGCCCAGTTTTTCGGCGATTTCCGCAATGGGTTTCGGGGTGACGGAATCGGCTATTTCGATGTCTAAGAGCATTTTTTTCTTTCTCCTCTTTTGCTGATTTTATAGTATGCGCTAAAGTCCGTACAAGTCAAACTATATATTTTTATGCCCGTTTTGTCAACAGCTCAGCAAAAAAAATTTGTCGGCTTTCGGGGCGGCCTTATACTTGAAAAAATCTTTGGAATATGCAATAATGAATACCGACGGGTTTTGCGTTGTTTTGCGTTTTTACGCGCGAAAACAGCCTAAAACTCTCTATACTGCATTAATTCGGGCAAAAAATCAAAAGAGGGAAAAATATGACTAAAATAATTATTAACGGAAATTTGAGCCCAAACGACATTGTCAATGTCGCGAGAAACGGCTTTAAAATTGAGATTGCCCCCGAGGCCTACCAAAGAATGGCGAAAAGCCGCGGCCTGGTGGAAAGCTGCGTAAAAGAAAACAGGGCAGTTTACGGCATAACGACGGGGTTCGGCAAATTCAGCGACGTAAGCATAAGCGAGGCAAACAGCAAAAAGCTGCAAAAAAATCTTATTATGAGCCACGCCTGCGGAGTGGGCGAGCCTTTGCCCGCCGAGACGGTGAGGGCTATGATGGTTTTGCGCATAAACGCTTTGACGGTGGGCAACAGCGGGATAAGCAAAAACACCGTCGACGCGCTTAAAGACATGCTTAACGGCGGCGTTGTGCCTTTTGTACCCTCGAAAGGCAGCTTGGGCGCGTCGGGCGACCTTGTGCCCTTGGCGCATATGGCGCTGACGCTCCTTGGAATGGGCGACGCCTTTTACAACGGCAAAAAAATGACGGCAAAAAAGGCCCTCAAAAACGCGGGGCTTAAGCCGATTGAGCTTACGGCAAAGGAAGGGCTAGCTTTAATCAACGGCACCCAGGCCATGAACGCAATCGCCGCGCTTTGCCTTTTCGATTCGGAAAACTTAAACAAAACCGCCGACGTTTGCGCGGCAATGACTATGGAGGCGCTCAGGGGCATAACCGACGCTTTCGACCCGCGGATTCAGGAACTGCGCCGCCAGACGGGACAGGCGGCGACGGCGAAAAATATTTTGAATCTGCTTAACGGCAGCGGGCGCACGACGCGGCAGGGACAGCTGCGCGTTCAGGACGCGTACACGCTGCGCTGCGTGCCGCAAATTCACGGGCCGAGCAAGGATGCCTTGGGTTACGTCGGCGGTGTTGTCGAAAAGGAAATAAACGCCGTTACCGACAATCCCGTTATTTTCCCCGAAACCGACGAGGCGATAAGCGGCGGAAATTTTCACGGGCAATGCCTCGCCATGGCGCTGGATTTTTTGACGATATCGCTGTCGGAGCTTGCCAACGTAAGCGAACGGCGCGTCGAGCGGCTTGTCAACCCGCAGCTCTCGGGGCTGCCCGCGTTTTTGGTCAAAAAGGGCGGGCTTAACAGCGGGTTTATGATTCCGCAGTACGTGGCGGCGTCGCTGGTCAACGAAAACAAGGTACTCTCGCACCCCGCCTGCGTTGACAGCATAACGAGCAGCGCCAATCAGGAAGACCACGTAAGCATGGGCATGACGGCGGCGAGAAAGGCCCGTACCGTCGTCGAAAACCTTACGAACGTGCTTGCCATCGAACTGCTCGTTTCGGCTCAGGCGATAGATTTCGGCGACAAGTCTCTGCCGCTCGGCAAGGGCACGAAAGCGGCTTACGGTTGCGTGCGCGAAGCCGTGGACTTTATGGGGAAAGACCGCTTTATCGCCCCCGACATCGCAAAATGCGCGGAGCTGATAAAAAGCGGGCGGATTGTCCGCGCCGCCGAAGAGGCCGCCGGAGTTTTGGAATCTTAATTTAAGACGCTTTAATTTTAATCAATAAACTGATGTCTAAAAAATCATAAAATAAATCGGGCTGTCAGATAAAACGGTGTAAAAATAACTGCGTGTTTAAACCGCATAAAGTAAAAGAGGTAATAGAAATGATTACGAATTCGGAAATTAACAGGGCAATGACGGTGAAACTCGACGTTCTGCCGCCGAAGAAAAAATTTGAGGACGGCATCAGGCGCGCGCCGAAACGCGAGTTCCGCCTGAACCGAGCGGAAACCGAGCTGGCCTTACGTAACGCCCTTCGCTACGTCCCCGAAGAGTGGCACGAAACGCTCGCGCCCGAGTTTCTGGAAGAGCTTTACACGCGCGGCAGAATTTACGGCTACCGCTTCCGCCCCGAGGGAAGGATTTGGGGCAGGCCTATCGGCGAATACAAGGGCAAATGCGTCGAGGGCAAGGCGTTTCAGGTAATGCTTGACAACAACCTCGACTTCGAAATCGCGCTTTACCCCTACGAACTGGTAACCTACGGCGAAACGGGGCAGGTGTGCCAAAACTGGATGCAGTACCTGCTCATCAAAAAATACCTCGAAGTCCTTACCGACGAGCAGACGCTGGTCGTTGCGAGCGGGCACCCGCTTGGGCTGTTTAAAAGCGACAAACACAGCCCGCGCGTAATCATCACAAACGGGCTTATGGTCGGTTTGTTCGACAACCAGGAAAGCTGGCACAGGGGCGCGGCATTAGGAGTTGCCAATTACGGCCAGATGACCGCGGGCGGCTGGATGTATATCGGCCCGCAGGGTATCGTGCACGGAACCTACAACACCATACTTAACGCGGCGAGACTCAAGCTCGGAATCCCCGCCGCCAGCAATCTTTCCGGCGTGTTGTTTGTGAGCAGCGGGCTGGGCGGCATGAGCGGCGCACAGGGCAAGGCAGTGGAAATACTCAACGGTGTGGGGATTATCGCCGAGGTCGACCAAAGCCGAATAAAGACTCGGTTCGAGCAGGGCTGGGTTTCGGCGGTGTGCCAAACGCCCGAAGAAGCTTTTGATTTGGCGGAAAAATGCCAAAAAGAAAAAACCGGCAAAGCAATCGCCTTTCACGGCAATATCGTCGACCTGCTGCAATACGCAATAAAACAAAACAAGCATATCGACTTGCTTTCCGACCAGACGAGCTGCCACGCCGTTTACGAGGGCGGGTATTGCCCGCAGGGCATAACCTTTGAGGAACGCACGCGGCTGTTGCAGACCGACGAAAAAAAGTTCCGCGTTTTGGCGGACAAAAGCCTGAGGGCTCACTTCGAGGCAATAAAAGCTCTTCACTCCAAAGGGACTTACTTCTTCGATTACGGCAACAGCTTTATGAAGGCCGTGTTCGACGCGGGCGTCCGGGAAATCTGCAAAAACGGCGTAAACGAGCTGGACGGATTTATCTTCCCGAGCTACGTCGAGGACATTTTGGGGCCGGTCTGCTTCGACTACGGTTACGGGCCCTTCCGCTGGGTGTGCCTGTCGGGCAAGCCAGAGGACCTGCACAAAACCGATATGGCGGCAATGAACTGCATAAACAAAAACCGCCGCTTTCAGGACTATGACAACTACGTCTGGATACGCGACGCCGAAAAAAATAAGCTCGTCGTGGGCACCCAAGCGCGGATACTTTATCAGGACGCTCTGGGCAGGATGAAAATCGCGCTTAAGTTCAACGAAATGGTGCGCAAAGGCGAAATAGGCCCCGTTATGATCGGGCGCGACCATCACGACACGGGCGGCACCGATTCGCCTTTCCGTGAAACCAGCAACATCAAGGACGGCAGCAACATCATGGCGGACATGGCTACGCAGGTTTTTGCCGGAAACGCGGCGCGGGGCATGAGCCTTGTGGCGCTTCATAACGGCGGCGGAACGGGAATCGGGCGCGCGATAAACGGCGGGTTCGGCATGGTACTGGACGGCAGCGAACGCGCCGACGAGGTTTTAAGCAGAGCAGTTCCGTGGGACGTCATGGGCGGCGTGGCAAGAAGAAGCTGGGCGCGCAACCCCAACGCGCTTGAGACGAGCGTCGAATATAACCGCATGTCGGGCGAAAACCATATCACGCTTCCTTTTGTGGCCGACAACGAAAAAATAAGCAGGCTGGTGGCAAAGAATTACGACAAATACGCGCTTAAAAAATAAAGGTTAGGAGATTTTATAAAAAAATGGCTATCAACAAAATTATCGAATGCGTGCCTAATTTCAGCGAGGGCAGGGACAGCGCAAAAATCGAAAAAATCGTGGATTGCTTTCGCGGCAAAGAAGACGTAAAGCTGCTGGACTACAGCGCGGACGCAGACCACAACCGCATGGTGGTGACCGTCGTCGGCGAACCCAAGCCGCTTGCCGAGACCGTTTTGGAGGCGGCGGGCAGGGCTAAGGAACTTATCGACCTGACAAAGCACGAGGGGCAGCACCCCCGCATGGGCGCGACCGACGTAGTGCCGTTCATACCGATACGCAACGTGACCAAGGAAGAAGCTCTGGAGCTGGCCCGTTATGTCGCCAAGGAAATGTGGGAACGGCACAACATTCCGGTGTTTTTGTATGAAAAATCAGCGACAAACCCCGAAAGGGAAAACCTTTCGAACATACGCAAAGGGCAGTTCGAGGGCATGGCGGCGAAAATGCTTAGACCCGAATGGACGGCGGACTATGGCGGAAACGCGCCCCACTCCACCGCGGGCGTAACTGCGGTCGGAATGAGAATGCCTCTCATCGCCTTTAACGTTAACCTCGACACTGACAACCTCGACATCGCGACAAAGATAGCCAAAAAAGTGCGCTTCATAGGCGGCGGGCTTAGGTTTGTAAAGGCCATGGGAGTGGAGCTTGCCGACAGAAAAATCGTGCAGGTTTCGATGAACCTGACCGATTATACCCAAACGCCGGTTTACGCCGCAATCGAAAACGTGCGCATGGAGGCGCGCCGCTACGGCGTCAACGTCGTAGGCAGCGAGGTTATAGGGCTGATACCCATGCAGGCGCTGGTCGACTGTGCGGAATATTACCTCCAGATAGAAAACTTCAAGCTTTCGCAGGTGCTTGAAAGCAACCTGTAAAAAAATGAGAAAGATACTTTTAAAAAACGCCGCCGAGGTCGTTTCGTTTAACGGCGCGGCGCCCAAAAAAGGCCGCGACATGGCAAAGCCGCTTGTAATTGAAAACGGGTGCGTGCTGACGGTGGGTGACAAAATACAGTCGGTTTTCCCCGCGGAAAACCTGCCCGACTTTGACCTCGCGGGCACGCAAATCGTAGACTGCGCGGGCAAAACGGTGACGGCGGGCTTTGTCGACTGCCACACACATTTTATTTTCGGCGGCTACCGCGAGGAGGAATTCAACCAGAGGCTCGCGGGAGTTAGCTACATGGAAATAATGCGGCGCGGGGGCGGAATAGTCTCGACGGTGGAAAAAACACGGAACGCAAGCTTTGACGAGCTTTTTGCCGAGGGCGAAAAGCGGCTGGAAAAATATCTCGAATCAGGCGTGACGACAATCGAGGGCAAGAGCGGGTACGGGCTCGATATAGACACCGAGCTAAAACAGCTTTCCGTTATGGATAAACTCGGGCAAAGCCAACCCGTGGAAATCGTGCAAACATACATGGGCGCGCACGCGACGCCCAAGGAATTCGGCACGGCGGACGAATATGTTGACTTCATCATCAAAAAAGCCTTGCCTGTCATAAAGGAAAAATCCAACGTTGAGTTCTGCGACGTTTTTTGCGAGCGAAACGTTTTTGACGTGGCTCAAAGCGTGCGTCTTTTGAAAGCGGCGAAAAAGCTCGGCTTTAAGCTCAAAATGCACGCCGAGGAAATCGTCCCGCTGGGCGGCAGCGGCGCGGCATGCGAGCTTGGCGCAACAAGCGTGGAGCACCTGCTCCATATCGACGGGCAGAGCATTGAAAAGCTGGCCAAAAGCGGCACGATAGGCGTGATTTTGCCCGCGACGGCCTTCTCGCTCAAAGAGAAGTACGCGCCCGCGCGAAAAATGATTGACGCGGGGGCGGCCGTGGCGGTAGCGACCGACCTCAACCCCGGAAGCTGCTACACCCAAAGCATATCACTGGTTATCGCGCTTTCGTGCATGTATATGGGTATGAGCGTGGATGAAACGCTGTGCGCACTGACACTTAACGCCGCCTGCGCCATTGAGCGCGGCGACAAAATCGGTTCGCTCGAAAAGGGCAAGCAGGCGGACATAATCGTCCACGACGTGCCGTCGCTTAAGTTTTTGTCCTACAATTTCTGCATAAACCACGTCGTCACAGTCATAAAAAAAGGCGAAATAGTTTTCTGCAAAAAATAATCTTGGGGGAACGGTTAACCCTGATTTCGAAAAATAATATAAAACGGGAGAAAAAAATATGCTATTGCAAGACCAAACGATAAAGGATTTTGTGGCACTGACGGCAAGCGACGCGCCGGTGCCCGGCGGCGGAAGCGTTTCGGCATTGTGCGCCGCGGTTTCGGCCGCTCTGGTGCAAATGGTGGCGGGGCTGACGGCGGGCAAAAAGGGCTACGAAGCGGCAAGCGGAAAAATGGCGGAAATAGCCGCCGCGCTGCCCGCAATGCAAAAGGAATTTTTGGAGGGCATCGACAAGGACAGCCAGGCCTTTGACAAGGTTATGGGCGCTTTCCGCCTGCCAAAATCAACGGACGAGGAAAAGGCCTACCGCCGTCAAAAAATCAACGAAGCGACCTTGTACGCCGCCGAAGTGCCGCTCGGCATAGCGCGTAAAGCCCTTGCGATGACGCAAATGTGCAAGTTTGTAGCAAGTAACGGCAATAAAAACGCCCTGAGCGACGCAGCGGTCGCCGCTATGACGCTCAGAACCGCCGTGAGGGGCGCGCTTTTTAACGTGCGTATAAACCTTGCGGGGCTGCCGGAGGGCGAGTACAGGTCAAAGCTGTTCGCGGAGGTCGAGGAAACCGAGCTCCAAATAGAACATGACGAAAAGGAAATTTTAGAGAGTATTAAATTTTAGGTTTTAATGTAACGATTCCGGATTTTTGCATTTTACAATCAATTTATTAAAGCCCGCTATTAATAGCGGGCTTTGTTATAATTTTAAAGTAGTAACGTTTGCAATTTCTTTTGAACAAATAGTACTTTTACTGATTGCGTTATTCAGATGGAATCTAATCTTCTATTCCCAATAAATAATCGGAGGACACATCGAAGTAAGCACAAATCTTTTTAAGAATTTCATAAGAAGGCTCTCTGATACCTTGCTCGTAATTGGAATAGGCGCTTAAAGAAACGCCGATTTCAGCGGATACTTCTTTAAGGGTTTTTTCCTTTTCCTTTCTCAATTGCTTTAATCTTGCACTAAAAATTTTCATAACTTTACTGCTAATTTCTTTATTCGGATGAAATTAATCTTCCAATCCCAAAAGATAATCGGCGGAGACGCCAAAATACTGTGCAAGCCTTACCAGTTGCTCGCCCCTAACATCGTGTTTATCGTTTTCCCAATTACAAATCGCGGTGTCGCTGACGCCGATAATCCCTCCCAAAGCTTCTGTTGAAAGCTTCTTTTCTTTGCGCAATTCCCTCAACCTTTCACTAAAAATTTTCATGGCTAAGATTCATTTTATCAGATTGCATTTAATCTTCCAGTCCCAACAAGTAATCCGTTGTCACCTCAAAAAATCGGGCGATTGTTACAAGTTGGTCGCTTTTTACGTCGCTTTGATTAT
>DAITPX010000014.1:0-6373 GCA_036833365.1 Clostridia bacterium
TTATTTCAATTGAAACAAAAAGTTAAAATAGCGGCAAAAAAGAAAGTCCCTGCCGCAAGGCAGGGGCTTTCTTTTTTGCTTAAGACTATTCTATTTCGTAATGATAGTCGCTGCTTTGAGTCGGGGGCAGCGTTTGCCCTTCGGAAACTCTCGCGGTATTCTGCGTTCTGCCGTTACCGTCTACAACGCGGTAGACGCCCGTTTTGGGAGCAGTGTCGCCGGGATTGAACTTCATATTTTTACCTCCTAAAAGTTGGTAGTAGTAGTTTGAGCGAACGAAATTGAAATTATGCAAATTTTCCCCGCATGAAAGCATTTTCGCAAAATCGTCCCCGAATAAATTTCCTTAGCCCAATTTAACTTAAGCTTCCTTTTGTCCGCGCAAAGTGTCACAAATGTCACAAACTCCCCGTATTCAGCGCCAACCCGAAATCAAGTCCCTGGCATCCATATTGTTTATCGGCCGCTTGTTTGTCCATGTTAATCGCAAACGGGAAAAATCTCAAAATTCATTCCGCTATGTGCAATATTTTTTCCGTTAAACCCACCCTAATTAAATTTTCATATAACGAAAGTTATTTTATCAGTTGATTTTTTCCGTATTATTGTCAGATTTTCACAAATTTAGTGTAAAATTAAATTATACTATTAAAGACATTTATTATAAGGAGATATATAATGCTGGAGCTAAAGAACATTACAAAAGTTTACCGCATTGGAGATATTTTGATTCCCGCCCTGAACGGCATCAGCTTGACTTTTAGAAAAAGCGAGTTCGTATGCGTTTTGGGCCCGAGCGGCTGCGGCAAAACCACGCTTCTCAACATTGTGGGGGGCTTGGACAAGCCCACCTCCGGCGAAATGAGCCTTATGGGCAAATCCACAAAGTCCTTCAAAGACAGGGACTGGGATTCGTACAGAAACCACAGCGTAGGCTTCGTTTTCCAAAACTATAACCTGATTCCGCATCAAACAATCCTTTCCAATGTAGAGCTTTCACTCTCCATCGCGGGAATTAACAGAAAAGAGCGCGTCCAGAGGGCCAAGCACGCCCTCGACAGGGTAGGGCTAAGCGGGCTTTATTACAAAAAACCCAATCAGCTTTCGGGCGGGCAAAGCCAGCGCGTGGCAATCGCGAGGGCTCTCGTCAATGACCCCGAAATCCTTTTGGCCGACGAGCCGACGGGCGCGCTGGATTCCGTCACGTCGGGGCAGATAATGGACCTCATCAAGGAAATCGCAAAGACAAAGCTAGTTATAATGGTCACCCACAACTCCGAAATCGCCAACAAATACGCCACAAGGCTTGTTTCAATGAAAGACGGCCTTGTCCTCAGCGACACCAACCCGTATATCGCCGAACCCGCGCCCCAACTTGCTCGCAAGGAAAAAGGCGCCAAGGGCAAGCGTGTAAAAATGTCGCTTTTTACGGCCATACGCCTTTCGATGAAAAATCTTTTTTCCAAAAAAGGCCGCACTATTTTAACGGGCATAGCGGGCTCGATAGGCATCGTCGGCGTTTCGGTGGTATTGGCGCTTTCTTTCGGGATACAAAACTATATCCAATCCATGCAGCGGGATATGCTGTCCGGTTATCCCATATCCGTTTCGCGTTCCACCGTCGACATTAACGCCATTCTCGAAAACGCATCTTTCGGCGAGCAAAAAGAAATCATAGTGGAAAACGGCTATGTCCACGTCGACGAAATGCTCGACTATGTCGTTTCACGTTCCGGCGCGTCGGGCTTCCAAATCGAAAACGAAATAACGCGCACCTATGTAGATTTCCTCAACGAAATGCCCGCGGAGCTCGTAAACGAAATTTATTACGACTACGGTTTCGATTTGACCGGCAATATTTTTACCGATTTTTACACCGAAAACGCCGCGAGGCCTCAAAGGATTTCTCTCGCGGCAATCAAGGCGGTTTATTCCGACGTACTGCGCCGGTCCGACCTCGCCGAGTCGGCGTCGTATATTTCAATGCTGGACAATATTTTCGCCAAGTCTTTCTCAAACGAAGATTTTATTTTGTCCCAATACGATTTGGTAAGCGGCAGCATACCGACCGCAAAGGACGAAATTGTGCTTGTCCTGAACAACGACGGCATGCTAAGCGACCTGCTTTTGGCGCAGCTGGGCTACTACACTCAGGACGAATTTCTAAATATAGTCTACAATTCGCTCGACGACCCCAAGTTCGACGAGTCGTCGTATAAAACCAGGTTCAGCTACGGCGAGCTGTTGGGCAAAAGCTTCACATGGTACCCCAACGACACCGTTTTTGACAAAACCGAAGACCCGATGCTTGCCCAAATCAAGCCTTTCACCCACAAAGCGTCCTACGACGGCTCTTTCGTCAGGGGGGTTAAGCTTAAGGTGGCGGGTATTCTGGCGCCAAAGGAAGATATAAACTACGGCGTTATGAAAAGCGGTATTTACTACACCGAAGCGCTCGCGCAGCACATTCTTTCCGAAAATGCCGACAGCGAAATATCCGCGTTTTTGAAATCCACCGAAAGCAAAGCCATAACAAGCACCCGCCAGAACGACACGTATATAGGCATAACCTTCCGTTATTCCTACGTTTTCAACGGCGCCGAATATAACGATCAAACAGGCTTAATCGGCAGCTCGGCGGGCGCGCTTTCGTTTTTATCGGGCGGGGCGGGAGGCAATTATCTCATATACACCCTGCAGCAGTCGAGCGGCTCAGACTTGCCTTACGAAATCGACATTTTTCCCAAGGATTTCGAGACCAAAGAAGAGGTTTTGGATTATCTTGACAGATGGAACTCCGACGAAACCCTTACGGTTAACGGCGCCGAGGTTTCCGCCGCAGACCGCAGCGACGTCACCTATTCCGACAACCTGTCGGTGGTTATGAGCATGGTAGGCACTTTCATCGACGTGGTGACCTATTCGCTCGTGGGCTTTACCGCGCTGTCGCTATTGGTATCCTGCGTAATGATAGGCATAATAACCTACATTTCCGTCGTCGAGCGCACCAACGAAATAGGCGTAATCCGTTCTCTTGGCGGGCGCAAAAGAGATGTGGCAAACCTGTTCAGCGCCGAAACCTTCCTGATAGGGCTTGTGGCGGGATTGATAGGCATAATGGTCACTTACGGCATCGTGGGGCTCCTGAACGGGCTTTTGGGCCGTGTGCTCGGCGTCGCGGCAATCGCGGTTTTCCCGTTCCATTACGCGCTCATCATGACGCTTATAAGCGTCGGGCTCACGCTGATTTCGGGTATTCTGCCCTCTATGTCCGCCGCGCACAAAGACCCCGTCGTAGCTCTGAGGACAATATAAACCTAAAAACTTTTATGCGGTATTGGCACAAAAAATCGACAGAAAACGCCTGAAAAAAAAATTAATGCGGTAAATTTCTAAAAAGACCGATTATCAATATGATATCAGCGGTTCATTGGAATATTCAATTTAAACATTTTTTAAAAGGCAGTAACGTAAGAAAAAGAGGGGGAATCCCCTCTTTTTCTTACGTACAGCGTTGTGGCGGTTAACCCGCTTAACCAATGGCAACGCTTTTGTAGTAACTAATTTTATCTATGTTAATTCAACCATACACTTACTATAGTAAACTGTCAAGACTTAATTTACTTTTGTAAGAAAATATCGGTATGAACGTTTTTTCTGAGAACTTAAAAGCCTTGCGCAAGGCAAAAAACATAGGGCAGGCGGAGCTGGCTAAAAATATCGGCGTCAGCAAGGGCATAATAAGCCTGTGGGAAAACGGCTTGCGTTACCCGACGCTGCCGTCGCTGATTGCCTTGGCGAAATATTTCGAGGTTTCCATTGATTATCTTGCGGGGCTGGAGCCGTATTGACGCTTTAACATATTCATATAACATAATTTATTTTTTGGGAGCAGACGTCCCTTTTATATGAACAAAATATAGATAAAAGCGTTGTCAAATAATAGTAATGTAGACGTAACGATAGGTTTTGTTTATAATCTATCATATTGGAATTTAAATGTCAAAAAAGAATCCGCAGCCTTGCATGGGTTGTTGTTACAATCTGCCATATGGGAATGTAAAAATTGTCTTTAACGCGCAATATTACAGTAAGGCGCCGCTAGAATTAAAAATCTTAACAAAACAAAAGGGAAAAAATAATTCTACACAATAAAAACCCCCTGCATTCGAACAGGGGTTTTTTATAATTCTCAAATAATGCAATCACTTTCCAAACGGATTGCTCTTTGCCGTTACATGCTAATCAAATTCCTCGTTTTTGCCTCAATAAAGCATTTCGCTATTATCTCGTCCTCACCCTTTTGAGCGTTGCGAAGCGGGGTACTCCGTCCTCGAAAGGCGGTCGGGCCTCGCCTTTTATGAGGGGCAGGACATAGTCCAAAAATTTGTCGGTAATAAAATGGCGGTCGCTGCAAAGGTAAATTTCGGGCAGCTTTTTTTCGGTGTTTGCGACCATTTCGAGAGGCATTCCTTTTATTTTGATTTTGTATTCCTTGCCGGGCTGCCGCTCGAGCGCCGTCATTATGCCCGTTTTTCCGTTCAAGGCAGCCCTGACTGCCTCGGCGCCGCAAAGGTATGCCTCCTCCACGTCGGTAAGGCTGGCTAAATGGGCGGCGCAGCGCTGCATAAGGCTGAACTCTATCGCTCTGACCTTGGCGTTGAAGGATTGCTTGACAAGGGTGGAAAGATAGTGCCCCACGCCGCCGAGCTGAATGTGGTTGAAGCAGTCGCGTGAAATATTTTTGTGGTATTCGCTGATATATTTTCCCTCGCGGTCGCGGATTCCTTCGGAAACGGCGACGATGCAGTCGCCTTTTTCGAGGTAAACATCCTTCACCTCGTCCACGAAGCCCTCTACGTCGAAAGGCAGCTCGGGCACGTAAATTAGGTCGGGGCCCCAGCCCTTGTGCGACGCCACAACGCTCGCCGCGGTAAGCCAGCCGGCGTTGCGTCCCATGATTTCGATTATCGTTATGCTGCCCTGGTCGTAAACCTTGCAGTCGCGCGCGATTTCCATACAGGTGGTGGCGATGTATTTCGCCGCCGAGCCGTAGCCCGGGCAGTGGTCGGTGCCGAAAAGATCGTTGTCGATGGTTTTGGGCACGCCCACGATGCGGCATTCATAGTTGTGGTCGGCGAGGTATTTGCCGATTTTATAGCAGGTATCCATAGAGTCGTTGCCGCCGTTGTAGAAAAAGTAGCGTATATTGTATTTTGCAAAAACCTCCAATATGCGGCGGTAATCGGAGTCGTCCTCCTCCGCGGGTTTGAGCTTGTAGCGTACCGAGCCCAAAACGCTGCTGGGCGTATTGCGCAAAAGAGCCAGCTCGCCGCGGTCCTCTTGGCAAATGTCGTAAAGCTCGTCGAAGAGGATTCCCTTTATGCCGTGCGCGGCTCCGTAAACGCCGGTAATTACGCCGTCGTGCTTAAAAGCCTCCTCGAAAACGCCCAGCGCCGAAGCGTTGATGACGGACGTGGGGCCGCCCGATTGTCCGAATAGCAAAGCGCCCGTGAGTTTTTCCATTTTTTTCAAATTCTCCTTCAAGTCGTTTGGGCATATTATAACATTATTTTATGCCTTTTCAAACCGAATTTAACCAACTAAGGCAAAACTAAAATGCCCCCTGTTGGAAATGTGAATGTTCCAAATGCGCCTGAAGTTATAATGTAAAACGCGCAAAACAGAACCGTCTAAAATAAGGCAAAATTATTGTTTTTGACAATCGAAGTAAATTTAGATTTTAAAATTAATAAGTCCGGATAATATACGCAAAGTGTAAATTACGCTCGTTTTTCACTAAAAGAACACCGAAAAAACACGCAAAAAACCGCTAAAAACCCGTGAAAAACCGCAAAAAAACGTGTAAAACCGTGTAGAATTTCAGTCAAAAACCCTAAAAGAACAAAATTCTTGAGTCTTTGGTATTTATATTTTTTAAATATTTTGTCAAGTACTTGACAAAATTGTAAAAGGCTGCATATAATAATATCGTCAAGCACCTGACGGGTTTGGCGGGTCAACTTTTTTTTGGAGGTATAATAATGTCGGAACTTAAAAGAACTATTTTTGAACAGCTGCGCCAGATTCAAATGCTGATGCATAGAAATTTTTTTCACATGGGCGGGGGAACGCGCAGCCCCTTGAGAGGGCAGGGGAGGATACTTGCGCTGTTAAAATTGAAGCCCGAAATAAGCCAAAGGGAACTCAACGATTTGCTGAATATGAGCAAGCAGGCCCTGGCTGAGCTTCTTGCGAAGCTTGAAAAAAATGGGCTTGTCACGAGAGAAGTTTCCCCCGACGACAGGCGCGGGGTTACAATCAAGCTGACCGCCGAGGGCGCGAAAGCCGCCGAAAACGTGGGGCTGTGCGA
>DAITPX010000014.1:6383-9003 GCA_036833365.1 Clostridia bacterium
AGATATTCGCTGAAATTCTTCTGTTCTTCTTCGGTCAAGCAATCGGAAAACAGGTTTCTCGATTGCTTGACCGAAGAAGAACAGAAGAATTTCAGCGAATATCTAGGCAGGGTCATCGGGCAATACGAGGAAGAATTTCCCGATAAGGACTATGAACGGCGCCGCAGAAATATGGATGAATTTATGTCGAGGCACGGACATGTCCGCGGCCTTGGCTGCGGAGACGGCGGAGGGCATTGCTGCGGACATAAAGGCGGTTTTGGCCGCGGCGGCTGTCGCGATGACGATTAAAAACTACTATGGAACGCAAAATAAGCCCCGAGAGCAGATGAACGACAAACGGTACAGATGGGGAAAAACCACAGGATTGGTAAGCATGGCTGTAAATTTGGTGCTGTTTATTGGTAAATTTTCTCGGAGCTGATTTCAAACTCAATCGCCGTCATGGCGGACGGTTTTAATAACCTTGCGGATTGCGGCACCAACCTTGCGGCCGTTGCCGGGTTTGAAATAAGCCCTCAAGACGCCGATAAAGGCGCCCGCAGGGCCACGGGCGCGTGGAATACGCCGCAGCTCAGCGATTTCTATTGTAATTCTGTGACCGCATTCGAAGTCGGCAAGTCCGCGATCGAGCTTTGTAAAAATGGCAGAGGAGGAAAATAGAAGCTGCCGGATATTTATTATATGCAGAACAAGAGCTTCGCCATGCTCCGCACGCAAAGTGCTATTTTTTACTTTTTGGAAAAAACAACCTGAATAGCCATTGTTCTCAACGCTGACTAAAAATAATCGTCAATTCAATTGTTAATTCAACTTGTAGCCCCTCGGCGTTACCATTTTGTCTCCCGATAACTTTGTCTGCGAGTTTCCGATAAACACGGTGGTAAACATATCGACTTGCGCCGAGCGGAGCTCGGACAAGGTCATGATTTCGGCATGCTGGCCTTCGCGGCCGATATTGCGGACATAACCGCAAACCGTATCGGGCGGCTTCGCCTTGAGCAAAACGTCACAGGCCTTTTGCAGATAATCGCCGCGCTTTTTGCTTGACGGGTTGTAGACGGCAATGCAGAAATCGGCCCGGGCGGCACAGAAAAGCCGCTTTTCGATAAGCTCCCACGGGGTGAGCAAATCCGAAAGGCTGACGACGGCAAAATCATGTGTCAACGGCGCCCCCAAAACGGAGGCCCCCGCAAGGGCCGCGGTCACGCCGGGAATGATTTCTATTTCAACCGGCGGGTATTCGGCTGAAAGCTCATAGATAAGCCCCGCCATACCGTAGACCCCTGCGTCGCCGCTGCATATGACGGCGACGGTCTCGCCTTTGGCGGCCAAATTCAGCGCAAGGCGGCACCGCTCGGCTTCTTTTTTCATCTCGGTGGCAAGCGTCCGCTTGTCGGGGAAAATGGGCTTGATAAGCTCGACGTATTTTGAGTAGCCCACGATAACGTCCGACCGCTCGATTGCGTCTTTGCAGGCAAACGTCATGCTTTTTTCATCGCCCGGCCCGATACCGGCCACGTATAATTTTTTCACGTTTATTTAACCTCTTAGGTATAATTGGACTGTCGGCCGGAGCGGTGATACCGATGGGGATATATACCAAACCGTCGCCGTTTGTATTTGCCGTCTATGCGATAATATTCTCGATAAATTAATGCCGAAGGATAGGCTCATAGAGCCGGCGGGTTTTTAGAAAGCAGCTTCGTCCGCCGCAAAGGATATGCGTTTGGTAATTTGGCTTGACGGCGGTCTTGCCGTATTCAATTTTGCTTACCTAGGTTGTATTTTTTCAAAATATATCATGAAAACAAGGCCGTGTCAATGCAATTAATGCGAAACCCCATTGACACGGGAAGCCGCATTTGCTATAATAATTTATATACTTAATAACTCAAAAACAGGTTATGGAAGCCGGGTGTGAATCCCGCGCAAGGCCGTTGCCGTATTTCGTTCAGGCTTTTGATAAATGTCACTGGAGGCAGCTCCGGGAAGGCTTCAAAGGCAGCCCAACGAGTGTTGGACAGGGCGATAAGCCGGAATACTTGCCTGTTTTTGCCTGACATTAACAAAAGTTAGTGACGGGCGCGTTTCACCCCTGCGGACTTCCGGGGAATGACGCAAGAGAAGCATACCTGTGCCCTGTTTTGGGGTATGGCTTTGGTTTTGCGTGTAATTTATCGTTCGCAGAAGGTGTTTGCGGACGATTTTTTATTGCCCCGAGCTTGCGAAACCTGAGCCGGGCGATGATGAATAATTTACTAAAACTAAGGAGTAATTGACTATGAAAAAACATTTCAAGCAAATCGCGGCCCTGCTTCTTGCGCTGTCGCTGACGGTGACTGCGTTGGCGGGCTGCGTGAAGCCTTCCGACAAAAAGCCGGTTGTACTGATGGTCAGCTTCGGCACCAGCTATAACGACAACCGGGACCTTTCGGTCGGCGGCATGGAAAACGCCGTTCAAGCCGCCTATCCCGGCTACGAGGTTCGGCGCGCGTTTACCAGCCAGATTATTATCGACAAGCTCAAGGAGCGCGACAATATCTCAATCGACAACGTAAAGGAGGCTATGGACCGCCTTGTGGCGGACGGAGTGAAGGAGGTTGTAATCCAGCCCACC
>DAITPX010000014.1:9022-10588 GCA_036833365.1 Clostridia bacterium
TGACGTGGCGGAAGAGGTCAGAAAATACATAGATAAGTTCGACAGCTTTAAAATAGGCAAAACTCTCCTCGCCGCCGACGCCGACTATGACGAAGTTGCAGGCATCATCACCGAAGCCACCAAGGATTATGACGTCGAGGGGACTGCCGTCGTATTTATGGGGCACGGTACGGAACATACGGCTAACGAAACCTATGCCAAGCTTCAGGCTAAGCTTACCGCTGCCGGAAAAACCAATTACTTTATCGGCACCGTCGAGGCCGAGCCTTCGCTTGAGGACGTTATCGGCCTTGTCAAAGAATCCGGAGCAACGAAGGTTGTTCTTCTGCCTCTGATGGTCGTTGCGGGCGACCACGCCAACAACGATATGGCGGGCGACGAGGAGGACTCATGGAAGAGCGAATTTACACGGGAAGGCTTCGAAGTCGAATGCGTACTTAAGGGCCTGGGCCAATACGAGGGCATTCAGGCGCTGATTGTGAAGCACCTTGCAGACACGATAGCCGCTCCCGCGGAGCTTTACGGCAGCCAAATAAAAGACGGAACCTACGATATAAAGGTCGAATCCTCATCGTCCATGTTCCGCATTGTGGATTGCAAACTGACCGTTGAGGGCGGAAAAATGTCCGCCGTCATAACGCTGTCGGGCACGGGATTTGAAAAGCTTTATATGGGCACCGGCGAACAGGCGGAATCGGACGAACCGAACCATATTGAAATTTTTGAAACAAACGACGGGCAGAATTCATTTGTGGTGCCTGTGGAGGCACTCAACAAAGAGCTTGACTGCGCAGGGCTGAGCGCGCGCAAGCAGACGTGGTCCGACCATAAGATTGTGTTTAAGTCGGATTTGATTTCCAAAGACGATATTTCGGAATAAATATAACAAACAGGCGCCGATAAAATGCCGCCGGCGCCTGTTTGCAATTGGAGGCACCTATCTATGAGAAAGAAAATTTTGATTATTTCCCTTATTATGCTGATATTGTTATTGCCCGCCGGCGTGTTTGCGGCAAACATAACCGACGGGGAGTATTTGATAGACGCAAAGCTATCCGGCGGTTCGGGCAAGACAACCGTAGAGTCCCCAGCCAAGCTGATTGTCAAAGACGGCGTTTTGACCGCGACCGTTGTTTGGAGCAGCCCTAATTACACCTTTATGAAAATTGACGGCATAATTTATAGGCCGGTCAATACCGAGGGCAACTCCGTTTTTGAAATACCCGTCACGCTTGATACGGATATGGCGTTCACCGCCGAAACTATAGCTATGAGCCAGCCCCATGAAATCGAATATACCCTGAGGTTTGATTCCGGAAGCATCAAGCCTATCGGCGATAAATCCGGTATTTGGGTAATCGTCGCCGTTGCGGGCGGGGCGGTTATCGTTATTGCGGCGGTAATAATTATCTTAAGGAAGCGGAAAACCCATGAAAATTAAACGCACGGCCGCTCTGCTGATAATAGCAGCGCTTATTTTCTCCCTGCTGGCCGGTTGCTCCGACGGCGGCAATAAGAAAATCGGGCTGGGCAACGGATGGCAGGGAGAAAATAAGCGCTGCTATT
>DAITPX010000014.1:10598-10942 GCA_036833365.1 Clostridia bacterium
GGTAATCAGTTTGTAGCCGTCCCAAAAATTTCAACGTGGATTATTATCGGGACGGCTACAAACTGATTACCGTATCCGACGAAAGCCGTTTTCTCGTCGTTCCCGAGGGGCGGGAGGTTCCCGAAGGGATTGACAAAGAAATCGGCGTGCTGAAACAGCCGCTGAGAGACGTTTATCTCGTGGCGACCTCAGCCATGGGCCTTTTTGACGCGCTGGACTGCCTCGGCAGCATCACCCTTTCCGGCACGAAGGCGGACGACTGGTATATCGGGAGCGTTAAGGCCGCGATGAATAGCGGCGCCATCAAATACGCCGGAAAATACAGCGCGCCCGACTATGAGCTT
>DAITPX010000014.1:10952-16223 GCA_036833365.1 Clostridia bacterium
ATGCCCAGCTCGTTGAGCTTATCGTTTCGAGCGGCTGCTCCTTGGCGATTGAATCCACAATGATCGGGCATACGCCGGAGGTAAAGGAAAAGCTGAACGAGCTGGGCATTCCGGTTTTGATTGACCAGTCGAGCTACGAAGCCCATCCGCTTGGGCGCACTGAATGGATAAAGCTTTACGCCGCTATTTTGGGCAAAGAGGAAGCGGCCGGGAGGATATTCGACCAGCAAGTTGCCTATGTCGACGCGGTTTCGAACGAGGAAAACACAGGCAAAACCGTGGCGTTCTTTTTCATCAGCTCGTCCGGCTACGTTGTCACGCGAAAAAGCGGCGACTATATAACAAAAATGATTGAGCTTGCAGGGGGAAACTACATTTTTAAAGATTTGGGCGACCCGGACAGCGCCCTCGGCACGGTTAACATCGAAATTGAGAAATTTTACGCGGGAGCAAAGGATGCCGATTTTATTATTTACAACAGCGCGATTGTCGGCGAGCTTACTTCTCTGGAAGAGCTTATAGCCAAAAACAGCCTGCTGAAGGACTTCAAAGCGGTCAAAAACGGCGACGTTTGGTGTACCGATAAAAATCTGTTTCAGGAAACGACCCAGCACGGGTTGATGATTAAGGATATCCATCAAATTTTGACCAATACCGACCCTGATTTGGACGAGCTTAATTATATGTATAAATTGAAGTAATCTCCGTGAAAAAATATGCCGAGCGGCGAATTTTGGCAACTGAAAACGAAAGCGTTAGGGCGCGGCTCAGACACATCAAAGGTCATTTATTTTATTAGGATTTATAATGATTGAGAGGGAGCTTATTGCATACCTAGGTAACATTGGGATTATCAATTTTTAATTATTTTCATATTAAAATATTTGCCAAACAATAAAAATAGTACTAAACGGAATAGATATCTATTCCGTTTAGTTTTTATACAATGCCCGAAGCGAGCAGGCTCGAGGGTGCAGCTAGTATTTTATTTTTGAATGCAATAAACCCTCAATTTAAGGGTTTTTGCCTCGCGCTTATCAGTTCGCTTCGCTCCTGAGTTGGCAGGCGCGTAATATAAACGACAAAGCTTGGTTTTAAGGGTATTTAAATATTAAGCTCTTTATTTTCGCACGCTTCCGGAATGGGCAGGTTATTCAATTTTTTATACAACAAAACCCTCGAAGCCGAGGGTTTTTGATGGTGGAAGTGAGTAGGCTCGAACTACCGACCTCGCGCTTATCAGGCGCGTGCTCTAACCAACTGAGCTACACTTCCAAAATATTAAATTTCTACCATTGCTTATAATCCCGTTGCACGCGCCTGAGTGGGCAGGCTTGTGCTCTAACCAACTGAGCTACACTTTCGAATATATCCGCTTTTTAATCTCACTTTGCTATTTTGTGCCCGCGGTTTTAGGCAGGCACAAAAGTCGGGAAAGAGTGGTGGAGATGAACGGAATCGAACCGATGACCCCCTGCTTGCAAGGCAGGTGCTCTCCCAGCTGAGCTACATCCCCGCGATTATCACGCTTGTATATATTAGCATTACCGCCGAAATATGTCAATTATTTGACGGCAAATTTTTATCAGTTGTGCTACAATTGAACTATGAAAACCTACAAAAAAGAATGCGGCTACAGCTACGCTTTGGGCGCTTTCCCCACCTTCGAGCTTATTAAAAACCGCCCCGATAAGGCGCGCGCGGTCTTTTACCATGAGCGGCTTTCGGCGGACGCGGGGGTCGGGGAGCTTTTCGACATGGCAAGGAAAAATAATATTCCGCTGGAATGCGACTCGAGGCTGTGCGAAAAACTGAGCCAAAAGGAAAACACCTTTGTCGTGGGCGTTTTTGATAAATACTCGTCCGAGCTAGAGCGGGGGGCAAACCATATAATGCTGGTCAACCCTTCGGATATGGGAAACCTCGGCACGGTGATGCGGACGGCGTTGGGCTTCGGGTTTTGCGACATTGCGGTCGTGGGGGAGCACGCCGACTTTTTTAATCCTAAAACCATACGCTCGTCGATGGGGAGTTTTTTTTCGCTGAGGGTGCAGGAATTTGACAATTTTGAGCGGTATGCCGCGGCGCACGGCAATATGTGCTTTCCGTTTATGCTTGGCGCCAAAGCCGGCTTGGGGCAAATAAGCCGACCGAACGGGCCGTTTACGCTTGTTTTCGGCAACGAATCGAGCGGGCTGCCAAGCTTTTTCGAGAGCGTCGGCACGCCCGTAAAAATCGAGCACAGCGGCAAAATAGACAGCCTTAACCTGCCCGTCGCGGCGGCGCTGGCGATGTTTTGGTTTTATCGGTAATGTAAACAGAATTTGGAATAGAAGTGGTTTTAAAGATTTTTTATTAAAGTCTGAAATTTTAATAATTACCATAAGGGCGAGAAGACGGCAGAAACGGTTAAAACAAGACGCTTAGGCGAAGCAATGTTAAACATGGAAGTTACCAAACCGCCGGCGCGAAGTTGATAGTTTGAACCTGCTCACTTCAGCCGAAAAAAATACTTGCAAATCTTTGTTGTATTAGAATTAGATTGCTTTCGGCAATCAATTCGTAAAACTCGGGAACGCGTTATAATTGCTGTATTGGAATGTAAATAATATTTGCGAAAAGGCAGCCGCGTATCAGTGACGGGTTTATAATCTACCATATTGAAATGTAAAGTGAATGCGCGCCGGAAACGGGTCGTTTGCATTTTCGTTTATAATCTACCATATTGAAATGTAAAGCTGGGGTCCACCGACAAGACGGGCACAAAAATCACCGTTTATAATCTACCATATTGAAATGTAAGGTATTTGCCGCGATTGCAGGGTTGGCTTAACCGAAATCTATTATTTGGTTTATTATCAGGATTTTGGTGACGGGACAAAAAAATTCTTTAAAATTGACAAACACGGGGATAGGTAGTAAAATTAAGCCATGTTAAGAAAGAAAAACCAACAATTGAAAACCCATACCGACATTGACTACGGGCTGCCCGAGCTTAACCTCGGGGCGGTCAAGCCGCAGCGGAAGCAGAACGTTTCGGAAAAGCTCGCCGAGCTTGCCAAAATGGACAATTTGCAGTTCGAGCATTATATGGCGCGGCTGTTCGCGTTGCAGGGGTATGAGGTGCGGTACACACCCGTGGACAACGACTGCGGCGCGGACCTTATTATTACGCGCGGGAACGAGACGGTGGCGGTGAGGTGCCTCTTAGGCGAGGCGATATTGGAAAAGGACATAATCGAAGCCACGCTGGGGGCGATGCGGCATTACAGCGTGCATAAGGTCATGATAGTCACCAACAGGATGTTTTCGGGCGAGGCGCTGAGGTTTGCGCGGAAAAAACCCATCGTGCTGGTGGACAGGGCGGCGCTGATTGAGGATTATTTGAAGATGAGGGTGTAGCTAATTTAAATCCGAACTTTTTAATATAATTTGAAAATTATAAGAACAGAAATATTACTTTTACTATAGAAAAATTATAGGATTGCTTAGAGATATTTGGAACTTAGTCTGAATAAGGGAACATATCAAAAAGTCAAAAGGGGTCACTTTGACTGAATTTGGTCGGAATGAGTGTGGCCCGCAAAGCTTGTTATATAAATATCTTTGATTTAATATCTTCAAAATACTTAATCACGATTTTTAACGAACCCCGAGGAAAGAGGAGCGTATTTACGTTTGATTGAAATAGCGACTTATATATTTTTAAAATGAAGGGTCTGGTGTTCAGAAATCTCCTATAGATATTTATTGTTATAACCAACTATTTGGCAACGATGATTGTGATGAAATTAACAGGCTTGCGGCGTCCTGTTATACCTAACCGCCGGCTGTGATAAATTAAAGCCGCCGGATTCGACGCAAAAAGTCAAATATTTTTTAGGTGCTAAAAAATATTTGACTTTTTTATTTAGATACTATAAAATAATTGCAGGTGAATAAAAATGTATAAAAAAGAAGAGCTTATCAAAAAGCTGTATCAAACTATGAATATCATGATATGCGAGTCTAAAATCGCAAGATGCTACGGGACGGGACACAATCTGACATATTCGGATATCACCCTTTTGAAATGCGTGCAGCGCAACCCGGGCGCCAAAGCGGGGGAGCTGTCACAATATTTGGGTATTACCAACGGCGCGGTGGCGCAGCTTGCCAAAAACATGGAGCGTAAAGGATATCTGGAGCCTTACCGTATAGAGGGGAACAAAAAAGAAGTATATTACAGCCTGACGAGCGACGGGGAAACAGCATGCCGCGGTTACGACGAGCATTATAAAAAAATGCGTTCCAATATCGAGGAATATGTTTCTCAGATGGACGACGGCGCCGCCGAAAAACTTACCGAGCTATTTGAGCTGGTCGCGGAAAGCGCCGCTATGCACGAGCATTGCTCTATCAGGCATGCTTTTGATAAAGACGGTAGTTCGGGAGATGAAAATATAAGGAGATGCGAAAAATGCAAAAGAATCTATTGAGCATAAAGAATCTATGCGCGTCCGCGGGCGGGCGGCGCATATTGAACGGCGTCGATCTCGATATATATGCGGGAGAGGTGCACGTGCTGATGGGCCCCAACGGCGCGGGGAAATCTACGCTCGCAAACATAGTTATGGGAGACCCGCGTTATAAAACGGAGAGCGGAGAAATCCTTTTCGAAGGGGAAAATATAACCGAGGAAAAACCTGATGCCCGCGCAAGAAGGGGGCTTTTTCTTTCTTTCCAGACGGCGGAAGAGATTCCCGGCATAACCGTTGAAAATTTTATGCGCGCGGCAAAGGCGGCATATACGGGAGAGGAAATAAAGCTTACCGCCATGAGAAGAGAGCTTCAAGCCAAAATGCGAGAACTGGAAATAGAGCCCTCCTACGCGAGCCGTTATCTCAACGTCGGGTTTTCGGGCGGCGAAAAAAAGAAAAACGAAATCCTGCAAATGGAGATATTAAATCCCAAGCTGGCAATACTTGACGAGACCGATTCGGGGCTGGATATAGACGCGGTAAAAATTATTTCCAAGAGCATACGTAATTATCGAAACGGCAACAATGCGGTTTTAATTATTACGCATATTACCAGAATTTTGCAAAACCTGCCGGTCGATTACGTTCACATCATGGCGGACGGGCGTATCGTAAAAACCGCCGACGCGTCGCTGATTGACACCATAAACCGGGAGGGGTTTGCTTCGATTGTCGGCAACGCGGGGTGAAAACATGGAAAAACGGAAAACCAGATTAGAGGATATAAACAGGGAGCGTTTCGATTTCAGAG
>DAITPX010000015.1:0-8526 GCA_036833365.1 Clostridia bacterium
ATTAGCGTCCTGCTCGGTCAGGGCTTGGAAAAAATCAGGCAAATTTTGTACCCGGGCAGCGTAAGCGTGTTTCTGGGTTCGACGGGCGTCGGCAAATCCACGCTTGTAAACGCGATAGCGGGCGAAGAAGTCATGGAAACGGCGCAAATCCGTGGCGACGGCAAGGGACGGCATACCACGACCTCGCGGCAGATGATTTTGCTGTCTGACGGCGCGATGATTGTAGACACCCCCGGCATGCGCGAGTTGGGCGTTTGGGCGGCGGATGGCGTGGAGCAAAGTTTCGCCAACATCGGCGGGCTCGCGGGTCAGTGCCGTTTCGCCGACTGCACGCACACAAGCGAACCGGGCTGCGCCGTTTTAAAAGCTGTCGCGGACGGAAAGGTAACCCGACAGGAATACGAAAATTTTTTGAAAATCAAACGACAAAGCGACCGCGCCAAGAAAATCGAGGAAATGAGGGAACGCAAAAAGAAATAAATTTGCGCCGAGCCCGAAAAACCGACGTTAAAAAGTTAAATATCGCATGCTCTACTAATACTTATTCAAGATAGAGTTTATTGGCGCCCAAATTCGCGCCGCGTTCCTGAACCCAAAAAACCGCCCTTTAGTTCCTACGGGGGCGGTTTTTATTTTTTACTAAAAAATATTTAAAATCCGTTGACAAATCCTCGGCAAAGCGTATATACTGTGCATATACAACATACACAGTATATACGGGAGGGCGAAGGATGTTAGTCGTAGAAAATTTATCAAAAAAATTTCAGTCGTTCGAGCTCAAAGGCGTTTCGTTCAAACTAGATAAGGGTTATATCATGGGCTTTATCGGCGCGAACGGCGCTGGAAAGTCGACGACGCTGAAAGCGATGCTGGGTATAATCTACCCAGACGGCGGCAAGGTGACGGTTTTGGGCAGGGATTTTTACCAGAACCAACTTGAGCTTAAACAGCAAATAGGGCTTATGCTGGGGCCCGCCAACTATTATTCGAAATCTAAGGTGGGGCTAATCGCGGAGGTATACAAAAGTTTTTTCCGCGACTGGGATGAGAGCGTTTACAAAAGTTACCTAAAAAAATTCAATTTGGACGAAAACAAAAAAATCGCCGAGCTTTCGGCGGGCATGAGGGTAAAGCTGGGCATAACTTTCGCGCTTTCGCATAAGGCAAAGCTTTTGATTTTGGACGAACCCACAAGCGGGCTCGACCCATTGGCGCGCGACGAACTCCTGGACGTTTTTCAGGAAATTGTGGAAGACGGCGAGCATTCGATTTTGTTTTCCACGCACATTACCTCCGACCTCGACAAATGCGCCGATTTTATCATTTTCATGCGCAACGGCGAAATTCTTTTGTTTGACACAAAGGATAACATCATCGACGCTTACGCGGTGGTGAAGGGCGCAAACGGGCAATTGGCTGGCATTTCCGACAATCTCATAGGCGTCAAAAAGAATCACTATGGTTTTTCGGGGCTTATCAAAAAGGAAATGCTGCCGCAGGTTGGCAACCTGTTGACCGAGCGCCCGAACCTCGAGGATATTATGGTCTATTACAACAAAGGAGGGGAAACGAAATGATTAAGCTGTTAAAAAAAGAAATCAAGCTGGTACTGAACCCGTTGTTTTTGATTTTTTCCGCACTCGCGTCGCTTATTTTGATTCCAAACTATCCCGTTTGGGTGGGCATGCTTTATTCGGTTATCGCGATTCAGGTCGTGTTTTCCATGGCCGCGGAGAAAAAGGACCTGGAATTCACCGCAATGCTGCCCGTTTCGCGCGACGACATAGTTTTCGCCAGGCATTTCGACGTCTTTGTCATAGAATTAACTCAAATTCTGGCGTCTGTTCCTTTCGCGCTGTTGGCGGTATTCGTTGTTTCGCCGGGCGGAAACCCCGTCGGCATGGATGCGAACATGGCGTTTTTCGGCATGGTATTCGTCTGCTACGCCGTTTTAAACCTGATTTTTCTGCCTTGGCATTTCAAAACGGGCTACAAATCCGTCCCGCAAATGTTGGTAGGGCTGTTCGTCTATTTTGCCATGGCGTTCGCTTTTGAGCTGGTAATAAACCTTATCCCCGCGCTCAAAAACATTCTCGACACCCAGGACCCTTCAAGCTTTTGGATAAGGTTCGGGGTTTTGGCGGGCGGAATCGTGATTTATATAGCCGGATTGCTCCTGAGCTACCGCGTTTCGGCCAAAAATTTCCGAAAAGTCAATTTGTAAATTTGTAAAATGGATATAGTTATTTCGCAAAAAAGCCAAAGGCCGATATACGAGCAGATATATTTTCAGGTCGCGGCGCAAATCCTTTCGGGGCAGCTTGCGCCCGACAACCCTCTGCCTTCCATCAGAAGCACGGCGAGGGAGCTCGGAATAAGCGTTATCACCGTCAAAAGCGCGTGGGACGCCCTCGAAAAAAACGGGTTTATTTATACGGTGGGGGGCAAGGGTTGTTTCGTATCGCGCCTCAAAGGCGGCCCAGACCAGAAAAAATTTTTGCTCGCGAAAGCAAAACTCGAGCAGGATTTGGAATACTACAAAAGCTTGCATTTAACGCGGGAAGAATTGACGGAGTTAATAAAAGCGCTTTATTGATAAAATCAGATACCTATAGAAATTGCTTGGTGAACAATATACCGAAAGACGAAACAACCCGGAACGCTTTTTATGACGTCGGCGGTGAAAATAATTTGTGGAGGAACATTTATGGAAGGAGTGGAAAGGTATAAAGTCAGGCTGCTCCCGCATAACCGGGAATGGGCTGCTGAATTTTCCCGAGTCAAAGACCAAATTGAGGCAATCTGGAGCGGCAATATTTTAGATATGCAGCATGTCGGAAGCACTGCAATTAATAATACTTGCGCAAAACCTATATTGGATATAGCCGTAAGGCTTAATACCATTAAAGATATGGATATAGATTCTATGAAACGAATGGGATATGATTACTGCGGCCCGCAGCACGGAAGCGAAACCTATCACCTGTATGTATTGCGTGGCGAAAACAAATTTCTTTAAGGCATATTCATTGCTATGATAAAGGTAATAAAGAATTTTTTCGGCTGGTCGGGTTTAGGGATTATCTGAATTCGCATTCCGATGCGGCAAAAGAATATTCTCGGCTAAAGGAAGCGCTTGCGTCACAGTATCCTGAGGACAGGGTTGCTTATACGAAAGGCAAGGAAAATTTTATAAAAAATATTTACGCTTTTCTGAATTTATAATTTGTTTACGGGCGGCAAAACGCCTTTCAAATACTGTTTTTTTCCAACCGTTCACCGTAACAAAGCTTTAAAAAAGCTATATTTTTTTGAATTTTAGAGACGGTGGTATACTATACCGCCCGATACACGTTTTCGCCGCCGATGAAAGTCGCGGCGACTTTGCCGTTTTTTACCGCGAAAAAGTCCGCGCTTTTGCCCTCGGCAAGAGAGCCTGTTTTTTCTTGCAGCCCCAAAAGCGATGCGGGCGTAAGGGTAAAGGGGAGAATGGCGTCGGAGATTTTTTCGCCGGTGAAATTCATATAATTATTCAGCCCGTCGAAAGCGGAAAGGGCGCTTCCCGCGCGCGTACCGGTGCCCGTCAAAAACACTTCGCCGTTTTTTACCGTTACGGGCGCGCCTGACAGCGAATATTCACCGTCCGCAAGCCCCGCGGCCATGGTGCTGTCGGTAACGCAAACAAGGCGGTTTTTCGTTTTTGTCTTGAGCAAAAGCCGCACGATTTCGGGCGCCAAATGATGTCCGTCGCAAACTGCCTCGGCATAAGCGTCTGAAAGCAGCGCGGCAAGCGCTATAGACGGCGAGTGGTGGTCAACGGGCTTCATCGCGTTGAAGGTGTGGGTAAAGCTATTCGCCCCCGCGTCAAGGCAGACGAGAGTCTGGGCATATGTCGCCGCGGAGTGTCCAAGCGATACCGCTCCTCCGTTTTTAGCAACATATTTAGTAAATTCCGCCGCGCTTTCAAGCTCGGGCGCAATCGTAATGAGCTTGATTAAGCCGCCCGCCGCTTTTTGATATTTTTCAAAAAGCCCTATATCGGGCGGGAGCAAGTATCGCGCGTCCATCGCGCCCTTATATGCTTGGGACAAAAACGGCCCTTCCAAATGCACGCCCTTTATAACGGGGTGGTTTTTTGCAAATTCAGCAATCAGGGAAAGCCTGCGCAGGGTGTTTTCACGACTGTCCGTCATAACGGTAGCCAACGCCGAGCCAACGCCGTTTTCGTAATAGTGCGTTAGTATTTTTCCCATTCCGTCGGCGTCCGCCGTATTAAAGTCGAAGCCGTTGGCGCCGTGCGTGTGTATGTCGAAGAGCGCGGGCAAAACGGTGCAACCGCTCAAGTCAACCGTGCCGCAGGCGCTTGGTTCCGCAGCGCAAGTATTTTGGCCGTTTGTTACATGGTAAAATTTGCCGTCCGAAACATAGAAATTCAGTTTCTCGATTTTTTCGTTCAATAATACGTCGGCGTTAAGGTAAAGTGTTTTCATGTTTTTATTATATCATAATTACGGTTTTTGCAAAAGAAAACCGCGCGCGGTTTTATTAAGATAATTATAAATATTATGCTTAAGCTGAGACGTTTAAGAAAGGCCATTTTTCTAAATTACTAAATATAACTTTCAAATCCTGTCATACAACTTAGCCTCTAATCGTGCTCATATCATTGCAATAATTAATTCAAAAGAAAAACATTCGCCAGATTGTTTGCTTTTAGCCCGTTGACAAACGCCCGCCGCCTCTTTAAACTTTAATCACTGTGAAAAAACAAACTACTTTGCTTACCGTTACTACGGCGATGTTTATCGCGCTGGGGATACTTTTTCCCCAGATTTTTCACCTGATTCCTAACGGCGGAACTCTGTTTTCGCCCATGCACCTGCCAATTTTGCTGTGCGGGCTTATTTGCGGCAGCCTTATGGGCGCGGTAGCGGGGGTTTTGACACCCGTTCTTTCCGCTTTAATTTTTGCCATGCCGCCTTTCCCTATGCCCCTTATACCCATGACGGCAGAGCTTGCGGCGTACGGCGCGCTTGCCGGCGTCTTTATGCGGCTTTTTTCCAAAGGCAAAATCGAAAAATTCGCCTATCTTCCCGCGCTTATTTGCGCCATGGTGGGCGGGCGGCTGGTATTTGTGGCGGCACGGATTCTGACATTGGCGGTTATCGTGCCGCAAATGAATTTCTCTCTCGTTTTGGGCGAATCGTTTGTGAGCGCTTTCGCAAGCACTTGGGGGGGCATAATTTTGCAGGCTGCGTTTATTCCGCTGTGTATGCTCGCGCTTCAAAAAGGGCATATTTTGGAAAAATATCCCTATTCCGAGCGTTTCGCTGTTTCCGACAAGCACTAAAACCGTTTAGCGGAGAGCATCCCACCAAGCAATTTCAAAATTCAAATTCCGCAAAATTATATAAACCCTTTTTCATAAACTTTAATCATAAAAAACCTTTTGCAGCTACTCTCCGGCATACGGAGAGGGTTGACATTTTTGTTACTCCGTATTAAAATATTAACAGAAAAATTTAAGGTTTTCAGGTTGCCTGGGCATAAAAAGGGAATTTGGTGCGAAGCCAAAACAGCCCCCGCTGCTGTAAGCGTTACGATTCGGCATTAAGCCACTGTTTTTTAACGGGAAGGGCCGAAAAAGATTAGATACGCGAGTCAGAAGACCTGCCCGAAAGCCCAAAAATATTTACCGCTTCGGAGGGAAGCCGCGTAATATCGGGCGCGCCGCTTGGGTGCGGCATTTTTGAGTGCCCCGCGCTTTTCTCCTTTATGAAAAAAAATATAAAGGAGATTTTTTACGAAAATATTTATGAAAAAACGTATTCTTTTAATCGTATTGTCCGTAGTTTTGGCGCTTTCCGCGTTCGCCTTTGCGGGCTGCCAACCCGAAGGACAGCGGGATTTGGCGAAGGTCACGGTTATTTTAGGCGAAGAAACCTACAATGTCGAAACAAAAGCTGAAACTCTTCATGATTTGTTAATAGAAATGAAAGAGGAAGGAGTTATTTCGATGTATGAATTTTCAGGCACGGATCTTACGGTTTATGTGACAAAAATAGGGGAATTGGAGGTGTCGGAGGCAAACCAATATATTGCGCTTTTTCACACCATAGACGACCCGGTCCTGCAATGGCTTGAGGGTGGTACCAAGACGATAAATGGGGTAGAATATTTTTACTCAAGCGCCGGCGTTGCCGTTTTGCCAATCAATGATGGAGCCATATATTACTTTGAATTGGCTACATTTTAAATGATCGGTGGACAAATGAACTCGGCGAGCGGCAAAAAATTCATATTTACGGCGCAAAGTTTGGCGTATATCGCGCTTTTTGCGGCTACTCTGACGGGCGGAAAGCTGGCTCTCGCCGCCGTGCCGAACATGGAAATAGTCACTATTTTGATTTTGGCCTACGGCAGCGTTTTCGGGGTGTTTTACGTGCTTCCCGCGACGATGATTTTTTGCGTGGTCGAAACTATGCTCTACGGCTTTGGCACATGGGTTGTTTCGTATTTTATCTACTGGAACGTGCTGGGGGTTTTGGCGGCGCTGCTGCTCAAAAAGCAAAAGATGTGGCAGGCGCTGATTTTGGGCGTTGCCGCGACGGCATTTTTCGGAGTTTTGACGACTGCCGTCGACGTTGTCTTTATCTGTATAAACCAAAAAACGGTTTCGGTTTTTTTCAAATATTTCGCCGCCAAATACATGCTCGGCATTTGGTTTTATGTCGCGCACGTTTCCTCGGCGATTGTTTCGGTACTGGTTTTATATAAGCCGCTTTGCTATATTCTGTCAAAATATCAAGGATTAAGCAGGTAAGCGGAAGGGTATTTGAAAAAATCCTCGCGCCCTTTCAAATATCGAAGCTTTCAACGGCGCCCAGGCAGAATATTATATGTTCTTTGGCAATGGGATTGCATTCCGATAGTTGAGTTGTCAAAAAAACGGTCTCGCAAAAACAACGCTGACGAGCATGCTTGACCGAATGGAAAATCGGGGCTAATAAAAAGGATTTACGACAAATCCGACAGGAGGCAAATTCTTGTAGCCTTGACCGAAAAAGCTGACAGCCTTAAGGCGAAATACGATATGATTTCGGCAAAATGAATGAAATTTTTTATCTAAGGCTTCGATGACAGTGAAATCATGCAATTCGAAAACTATTTGAACCGAATATTAAAAAATTTAACGGAGGGAAATGAAAAAAGTATCTATTTCGATTACTAACGACTTTTGTCCGCAAACGCTCTTTTTGTATGGCACATACAAGGAAGATGGCGCGCCTAATTTTGGATTGTTCTTGGTTCAGCTATTGCTGGGACACTGAATTGGGAGTAATGGCCTGCATAGGCGGGGACAAATTGACGAAGGACCGAATCAATTCGACGGGAATTTTCTCAGCGAATCTCGTTACCGAGCCCATTCTGTCACTTGCCGATTATTCTGGAAATACGGACGGCTATACTGCCGAAAAAATGAGCGTTCCAATCGAAGTAACAATAGGCTCCGTATTGAATGTTCCGATACTGGACAAAAGTCCGCTTGCCTTTGAGCTCGAAGTCTCAAAAGCAATTTCTCTTGACGGAGGTAAAGTACTTTTGTGCAAGATACGAAACATCTCGGTTGATGAAGAGTTGTCCGATAAAAATAAAAGCATCGAACAGAGAATACAAGCAATAGCGCCGATTCATACGACCTTCTCCACATATTTTTCGTGGGAAGGCAAGCAACTGGGGCATGGGGTGAGCTGACGAAGGCGATAAAAAAGTAGTAAGAATAATTAAATTAGCATACATATGCAATAGCAAAAACCATTATTTTTAAAAGTGTTTTTTTGTCATTACGGCGAAATGGCAGACGTAAGCGACTTAAAATCGCTTGGGCAACCGTGTCGGTTCGAGTCCGACTGCTGGCACCAAATTGAAGTCTATTAAAAAATGTACCAATTTCGTACCAAGAAATAGAAAATACGCTATAGTGTTATTTCAATCTTGAAAAGGACAATAGCGTATTTTTCCTTTGGTGCGGATGACAGGACTTGAACCTGCACGAGAGTGACTTCACTAGAACCTGAATCTAGCGCGTCTGCCAATTCCGCCACATCCGCATATTTGTTTTTTAGTTTTAGCATAATCTGGTTTTGCGCGCAATATTATTATTAGGTATTGCAAATTGCAACGATTCGGAGCGTCAAAAGTCAGAGTCCGCTGCGCTGTTATATAAATTTCGCCGAAATATAATTCAAAAAACTTGACTGAAAAAAGTTTTCTATGAAACCATCGGCAAAACTAACTTCGCTTTGTTACTATACAGCAAATCCGCTAAAAAATCAAGGATTTTCAAGCGGTTGGCGGGGATTTTGTTGGATTTACATCGATATGCTAAGTGGATTTACAGGGATAGAATTTTTTCAAAAGGTTGAACCAAGAACAACGGAATCGCCGCGCCTTTGCTTTAAGAATGTTGGGCGAAAAGGTTTATCCGCGGGCGGGGCTAAGGAGCGACAAAATTTTTGGTCCTCA